>CAYGNA010000393.1:0-4215 GCA_964351065.1 uncultured Pseudomonadales bacterium | reverse complement strand
ACTGTGATGGGCCAACTTGCCCTGGCCGCATCTCTTGGGGCCAAGGTATTCGACGCGCCAGGACTTGAACATGAGATGCAGGCACTTTGGCGACATTCCATTGCCTCTGCAGGCTGGTCACGGGAAATTGCCCGACTAAAGCGGACCAATGTCGAATCTGCTTTTTTGTGTGGGCTGCTGCACCAGATCGGCAAGCCGGTTGTACTCCAGTTAATGACCGAGGTATCTCCAACACCGCCAGATGCAGAAATACTGACCAGTACACTGGAAGAATTTTATGTGGCTGCAGGAGAACAGATTGCTCGCACCTGGGAGCTACCCGCAATGGTGGCAACAACCATCTCGTGCCACAAGAACTATGCATCCGGGAATGATTTCCCCCAGGAGACACTGATTGTTGCCGCTGCAGGGCTGCTCGCCGGGAACACCGAGTCGACTAAAAGCGAGGTATTCCAGTTATTGAACCTCTACGACGAGGATATTGAGGTGCTACTCAATGCAGAACCACGCGTCAACGCCATGGTAGAGGTAATGTCACTATGATCCCCGTGGATTCCTACGACTATGTCGTCATTGGCTCCGGTCCTGCCGGACAAAAAGCCGCCATACAGCTATCAAAACACAGTAACTCCGTCGCACTGATCGAGCGCGAACGTGAGATTGGTGGAGAATGTGTGTACCGCGGCACCATTCCCAGCAAGACCCTGCGTGAAAGCGCCATAGAAATTGCACATCTGCGCCCACAACTTGCTGCGCTGGATGTAGTGCCACGAGAAGATATCGAGGTGCAGTCGCTGATGGGTAAGTTGGCGGATGTACTCAGCGCCCACAATCAGTATATTTCGGACCAACTGGATCGCAACGGCATAAAACTGGTTCATGGTCGTGCCCGGTTTACTGGTCCGCACTCGCTGGAGTTGAGCGAATTAACGGGTAAAAGGCGCCATATCAGCGCCGGCACAATTATCATCGCAACGGGTTCACGGCCCCGCGCACCCGACAATTTTGAAATCGACCACGAACACATCCTTGACAGTGACTCCATCCTCTCAATGATCTACCTGCCGCGATCTCTCGTGGTGTTAGGTGGCGGCGTCATCGCCTGCGAATATGCCACGATTTTTGCAGCGCTTGGCGTGGAAGTGACCATTATTGACCGATACCCAAGGCCACTCGGGTTTCTTGATCCAGACCTGATCACAGCCTTCGAAACGCATCTGGCGACGGTAAACTGCCGCTTCGTCGGCAACGCGCCAATTGGGTCCGTGGCATTTGATGGCCTCTCCCAGGTCGTTACAACCCTTGAGAATGGCTCCGTGCTGAAGAGCGACAAGGTCTTTTGTGCACTGGGCCGCGTTGCCAACGTGGGCACACTTGGCCTTGATGCAGCAGGGATATCGCTGTCAGGCCAGGGACATGTACCTGTCAACGACCAACTGCAGACCTGCCATCCCCATATTTATGCTGTTGGGGATGTGATTGGCCCCCCTTCACTTGCGTCAGCATCAATGGAACAGGGGCGCCGCGCAGCGCGACACGCACTGGGGCTGGATGTGCAAAGTGGCAGCGCGCGCATTCCTGCCGGGATCTACACCATTCCTGAGATGTCGACCATCGGATTGACCGAAGCCGATGTCATCAAGCAGCAGGGCAGCGCGATAACCGGCTGCGCCAAATTTGCCGAAATAGCCCGGGGGCACATCAGCGATGCCCAGGAAGGATTGCTCAAGATGGTGGCAGACGCCCAGGGTCGAAAACTGCTGGGTGTACAGATTTTTGGCCAGGGTGCCACTGAGCTTGTGCACATTGGTCAGATGGCCCTGATTGCTGGCGAAGACATCGACGTCTTTATCGACAATGTCTTCAATTTCCCAACGCTGGCCGAGGCCTACCGGGTTGCCGCGCTACAGATTGCCGGCAAGCGCAACCAGATTACAGAACCCGGCGTAACCAGGCTTGCGGCCTACTGATTGCTGAGCAGATCAAGCCCCTGGACGTCAGCGGGCACCGGTAAACCCAACACGGGCGCGAGCGTTGGCGCAACATCCACACTTGCTGCGGCGCCCGGTACGCTCCCTGGCGCGATTCCCGGCCCTCGGAAAATGAGCGGCACACGACGATCATAATCGTAGGGTGTGCCGTGCGTCGTCCCAAACTCGCCCGCGATCAGGCAGCCCGGCGCATTCTGGATCACCAGATCACCACTGCGCCCCTTAAACCAGCTGTTTTTGTAGAGTCTTGCAAACTCAGCGTCATTACCGGGCGCCAGGAACTCCTCCGGCCGCCACGCCTGGGCTATATAAGGGAGCCCTTCCAGGTGCGACTCAAGATAGGTGATGACGTCCGTCGCGTCCACGCCGCGCTCACTGGCATAGGCTTCGTTCACGTAGATTTGGGGGCCAGCAACGGCAACGAGTTCAAACGGATTGCCAAAGGGGAAGGTGAAGTGCCAGTAAAGCCTTGAATACAGGGAAAACACCAATGGCAGTGCCGTCACCCGTCCAGGCGGCGCCTCACAGACTGGCGTTATCGGATCACCCGACCATTCTGGCAACTTCGCCACACCGTGATCCGCAGTCAGTGCGATGACTATCTCGTTGGGCTCAATTAGTGTATCAATTTTAGCAAGCAGTTCTCCTATCACCTCGTCCAGCACCTTCAGTGCGTCAGCAGACTCCGCGCTGAAAGGACCATACCGATGCCCAATACTGTCCGTCGCAGAAAAGGACAAAGCAAGAAGGTCAGTCGCTTCACCCTGCCCCAGGTGCTCTTCTTCAAGTGCCCTGATGGCCAGTTCTCCGACCGCACGATCAGCCCAGGGCGATGTATAAAACTGTTCGGCAATTTCGGTCAACTCACCCCGCCGCAGCGGATGTGGACTGACCCGGCTGAACTTGTCATCTTCCGCCGCGAAGTCATCAGGCCGAGCCACGCCAGTGGGATGTACCCATGCTTCGGGCAACCTTGAAAGATATCCATCAGCTAGTGGAGACGTGCCGTTGAACCAGGAGATCCAGCCCGGCGGCGCATCAACACCGTAATAGTCGCTCGTGGTCATTTGCCCCGTTGAATTGTCAAACCAGTACACCAGATCTGCCGTCTGGCCACCGAGGGTGATCGCCGCTCGATCCTTGGCCGAGATACTGACTACCCGCGAATCCGGGTTGGATACCTTCAGCCAGTCACCGAGTGTTGTCGCCAGCATGGTACGTGGCGAGCGACCGTAGTCGTGCCCCATAACCCGCGCGTCTGGCGAATCATCTGCCACGCAATACACCGGCTCCCATGCGTCCCGATCAAAGCTGTCATTACCGATGATCCCCATCACAGAGGGGTTCTTACCCGTCAGTACCACCGCGTGCCCAGGGCAGGTATTAGTCACCGCATGGTCCAGCGCCGCATCCATATAGACACGCCCCTCGCGCATCAACCTGCCAAGCCCACCGGGCATGTCAGCAGATAACCGATCCGGCCGCAGTTGATCGACCACAATGACCAAAGCCAGTTTGATGTTGGTTTCTGCGCCTAAGGCATTTGGTGTGACCGCAGGCGCAAGGTAAATCGAAACGCAGAACAGAAATTGGATGCAGTACGGAGACAACAGTTTCATAGTGATCAATCAGTGTGACGGCGGCGCATTCTAGCCCGATAGAAGTATTCGCGGGAACTTTACTCACCTTCGCCCGATGGCCATCACGTCAGTTGGTCTCCAATGAACCCATCAATCGGAATCATCTCGCACCGCAGTTTTTACTACGACTCGAAATGGCATGCGGGGCGGCTTATTCGATAACTATCTCTGCGGTGTCACCCGTGATGCGGATTTCTGTGCCGTATGGCCGCGAAATGTCTGCCAGCCGGCTCAGGATGGCAGTCGCCTCGCCGCCCTGGGCCAGGAAGGGTGCACCCCGGGCCGGTGGGTCCAGGGCCAGCACCAGGGGTTTGAACTGCACGCCCGTAACGCGGCCATCGACGAAGCGAGCGTCAACCACCGCACTGTAATAAGCCAGTGGACCATACTTGTCCGGTGTCCCGGCCGATTGGAATATGTAGTTACCCAGGCCATACAGGATCAGGCTGCCTTTGTAGATCTCAAACCACTGCAGATCATTATAAAAATAATCGACAAAGAAATTGGCACCAGCGTCTATCAGTTCACGCGCCCAGGACTCCAACCAGCCTGGCGTAGTCAAGCGATCTACCCGGCCATCGCGG
>CAYGNA010000392.1:0-4232 GCA_964351065.1 uncultured Pseudomonadales bacterium | reverse complement strand
CATTTGCTCACGTACCGAAACAAGCCGCGCTTGTTTCGGTACGTGAGCAAATGCGACCGGGACTCGCCGATGCAGTCAAGGCAACAACAGATATCGAGGGCCGTGAACAGTTCTGGCTACAGCGCACCGAGGATCATCGCGAGGGTGTCAAAGCTGTTGCCGAAAGGCGACCTGGCAACTTCAAAGGGAAGTAATGATCCGGCTCATGATTGATAGTATCAGTTGGATACTGTTGGGTACTGTTAGGTACTAAAGGGGCCGCTTTTCTTTTCGTCATGGTTTAATATCGAGATATGCTAGAACTTGTCCTACTTATCGCTGCGATTGCTATTGTTGTCGTCATTTACTGGTCAATACGGCGGCAACAAAGTCGTAGCTTGTTCCGCGAGCAGCACCGGACATGGATTCTGGAAGCTGTCGCCGCGATTGACTGCGAGGCCAACCGCAAGCGTCTGGATCTAAACGCTTCACCGAAAATTGACGTGTCCGCCACTTTCGACGAACTTCGTCGACTGACGGGGGACTACCCACCCGAAATACGCGAGCACATTGAAGATATGACCCAGACATGGCAGGCGTTGGAAACTCATCTGGCCGATTACACCGCCCAGTCTACGGCGTCAACGCTACAAAACAGCATACTGGCAAACCGTACCAGCAAGCTTGCCAATCATATGGGTGAAGTTGCAGAGAAGTTAACGGCCGGGCTCTAGTCCGTCTGACCAGGAGAGGGAAAACAAATGACACACTTCGATCTCATCATTCGTCATGGCGATGTTGTTGATGGCAGCGGCGCTCCGGCACAGCGCGTGGATGTAGGCATCAGCGCAGGCAAAATTGTTGCCGTAGGTCAACTTCATGATGCCACCGCCAACCATGAAATTGATGCAACTGGCCAAATCGTTACCCCAGGCTTTGTCGACGTACATACCCACTACGATGGCCAGGCAACCTGGGACAGTCACCTGAACCCATCCTCCAACCTTGGTACAACCACCGTCGTGATGGGCAATTGTGGTGTTGGCTTTGCGCCCTGCCGACCAGAAGATCACGAAGTGCTGATTGCACTCATGGAAGGCGTTGAGGAGATTCCAGGTACCGCCATGGCAGAAGGCCTGACCTGGGACTGGGAATCTTTTCCCGACTATCTGCGAGTGCTTGAATCGAAACCCCGCGATATTGATGTCGCCGCGTTGCTGCCGCATGGGCCACTGCGGGTATATGTCATGGGCGAACGGGCGGTAAACCGCGAGCCTGCGAGCGAGCAGGACATCGCACAAATGCGTGCACTGCTGGCCGATGGCGTTGCAGCTGGAGCAGTCGGGTTTTCGACATCCAGAACCCTCGTACATCGAAGCAGCAGCGGTGCGCTGGTGCCTACCTACAAGGCAGCAACCCGGGAACTGAAAGCGCTTGGTGAGGCTTTGTCTGGTGAGCAAGGGCAGGTGTTCCAGCTAATTTCAGACTGGGAAGACGCTGATGACGAATTCAACATTCTGCGCGAAACCAGCGAAAAAACAGGCGCTAAGGGAACGTTTACACTGCTCGACCTCGGCAACCAGCCTGATCTGTGGAAAGAACAACTCACTCGCATTGAGCAGGCACAGACAGACGGCCTGGACATCCGTGGCCAGGTACTGTCGCGCCCGGTTGGCATGATGATGGGCCACTCATCATCGATGAGCCCTTTCTACAAACGACCTACCTTTGCCGCGCTGGACGATCTGCCGCTGAGCGAAAAACTCCACAGACTGCACGATCCTGAGACCAAGGCAAAAATACTCAGCGAAGCCAATGAGCAACCCCACATCTTTGTCCAGATTTTCGACAAGAAATTCCGCCATATGTACCCGCTGGAAGACCCGATTAACTACCTGCCTGATCGGGACACGTCAGTACATGCTCGCGCAGAACAGGAGCACCGCGACCCGGAAGAATGGCTGTATGAATACCTGTTGGGCAATGAAGGCAATAACCTGATCTACATACCGGCCGCCAATTTTTCCGAGAACATCCCTACCCTGCTTGGCCATCCGTATACGGTTGCCGCACTGGGTGATGGTGGCGCGCACGTCGGTTCCATCTGCGATACCAGCGCCAATCTTTATGTGCTGACTCGGTGGGTTAAAGACCAGCAGGTATTTGATCTACCTACAGCAATCAACCTTCTGACACGTCAACCTGCAGAGCTGTACTCAATGTATGATCGAGGTCTGATTGCAGAGGGCATGAAAGCTGATATCAATGTAATTGATTTTGAACGCCTGCAGTTGCGCACCCCTCACATCGTCCATGATTTGCCAGCTGGCGGTAAACGCTTTCTGCAAAACGCTGACGGTATCACTGCCACCATCGTGGCGGGTGAGGTCATTTTTGAACAGGGCCAGCCTACTGGCGCGCTGCCCGGCAAACTGGTACGTGGCAGGCAGGTTGATCCGCGCGCTGCCTGAAGCCGACGACGTAGACGAATCTATTGGTTTGCCACGCCAGGGCGCGCGCTTTGAGGTAGAATGCGCGCGATGAAAACCCCTGATATTGAGATTGATTCACTGCTGGTTCGCCTCATCAGCGAAACCAATGGCCTGTCGCTGGGCGACACCCTGGACCTCGCCACCCGCTCGATGATGGCCCACGAACGCCCACTCGCCAGAGCGACGCTGGCCGACTTTCGACGGCAACTGTTTGACTATCATCGGGATGCTGCTCACATTGAGCCCTTGCTGTCGCACCCGGTTGCTTTGTCGCTGCGCCGGATCCTGCTGAACTTTCCCAAAAGCTACCGGGAAGAACATATTCACCTTACCGGTTCGCTTTCCGCCGACTTCATTTATCCACGCCTGGCGGCGCTACTGAATGGCCCAAACGCAGTCCGATACGAACAGAAAATTCGTGATGTGTATGGTGATGATGCGCTGCCAATCGAGAGCGCGGCGGACGTCGACGGCCTGATACGAATGCAGGGAAACATTTCTTTCCAGCATTACCTGCAGGTACTCACACTCGCAAAACTGGTACTCGTAGACCGTGAATCGCATCGGGACGCGGCCTACCACATGGCAAAAACCCTGTTCCACGAATTTAATGTGGGTCACATCCACCTGAAGTTTTCCTATTCCCGTGCGACCACCAATCCCCTTGACGCGCTGCCTGGAGACAATGTGGATCCAGCAGACGTTGTGCTTGGGCTGTACGATGGTTTTGAAGCATTTCGAGCGGAAGTCCCAACGTTCAGCTACGTGCTGGCACCCAGTTTTCGCAAGGAAAGTGACTTCTTTGATGCCACGCGATTCGTCAGCAAAACCGAAGAATTTGAAAACCAGGTTGAAGAGATACTGGCACTTATTGACCGTTTTCCATTCCTCGCCGACAGGATCACTGATGTTGATACTGTAGGGGATGAACGAGATCACTATCGCAAGGCACACTTTGAAACCATGCGAGTGGGCATGCGCAAGCTGCAGTTTCGCGGTATCCAGGTGCGCAGCCATCACGGCGAAACCTGGACGACACTGAACCGTGGTGTGCAGGCGGTGGATAACGCCATGAACCTCTGGCACGTCAGCACAGTGGAACATTGCGCCAGCCTGGGGGTCAATCCCAATTACTATTTTCACAGCATATTCGAGAGTGCGATGGCCGCTAACATGCAAGGTGAGGCGCTCGTGGCCGGTAGTCGCGAGTGCAATGAAATCGAAAACATGGATTGGCAGAAGCGACCGGTTGTGCTGGAAAAACTACTCACGGGCGAGAAGTTGAACGAGGATGACATCCAGCGTTTCATCAAGATCAAGTTTCACGCAGCGCGAGAACTGGAACACTACCAGCACGATGTGCTGAACCGGATGATCGACAAAGGCGTCTCGCTGGTTGCCTTGCCCTCCTCCAATATCAAGTTAACCGGCAACTTTCCGACCTACCGGGATCATCCGTTTTCCTGGTGGGAAAAGAAAGGTGTTGCGCTTGGTGTTGGCACGGACAACTACGTGACGCTCAATACTGATTTTATCCGCGAGATGATGATTCTGCTCTGCACCGACGTCGAGGATCTGAAGATCACCAAGTTGCTGATGACTGCAACGGGTGAAACCAGAAGACCGGTGTTGAGTGGCCTGCTGTGGGACATGCGCAAGAAACTGGCAACCAGCTAAGCGCACCAGAGATCTCTCCACTACGGCCCTGCGGGCCTTCGGTCGAGATGACAAAATCTCCCGTCGTTTCGACCAGAGCGGAGA
>CAYGNA010000391.1:0-4242 GCA_964351065.1 uncultured Pseudomonadales bacterium | reverse complement strand
GCGCTGCCGGGTGCTGGTAAACACAATTCGGCCGTCCGGCAAAAAGTGCGGATCCCTGTCCTGGCCCGCTTCCGCGATGGTGTCGGACGCTATGACCCGGTACATTTCATCGGCCACAAGATTGTAGATCCAGATGTTCCAGGTTGGCTGCTCGTCATCATCGGCGTCGGGGTCAAATGGCCCGCGCATTGAAAACACCACTCTTGTGCCGTCGGCATCGGGTTGCAGGTCGCGTACGTCAAACAACCTCTCTTCTCCCTCAACCTCAAAGAATTCAAGCAGGTTTACCGCAGGGGCACTGGGCTGAGCGCGGTCCTTGAGCATTAGTTTTGCGCCGGGCTCAAAAACGTTGAGCGTGGTGACTTGTCTTGTAACCTGCATACCACTGTCAGCCAGGGTCAACGAACGCTCGACATACAAAAGTGGAACGTCCTGCACAACAGGATCAGGCGCCTGCGATGATTCAACAAATGCGAGGCTAAGCTTTTGTTGTTCTTCTTCGTTGCAGCCGCTAACCAGTAGCGTTAAGGCGCAAATGATGATGTGCTTTGGCCGCATGTGAGGCGATCTGCCCTGTCGAGTTGATGGCGCAAGCGTAGTGACAATGTTCAATTTGCCGTGTGATGGAACTCACAATTCGAGCAGCGAGGGACCCAAACAGCGACAGGCGGCAACAAAAGATGGACGGACGTGTGAAGTGAGGGTAGCGCGGAGCGCCGCAAGCCGCTACAGAAGGGACTCCCTGTGATCGACTGCGAACAATCCGACTACTGGAACCGAAACAATATCACCCAGTCCCCTCCCTTTCTTTCAGAGATCGCTGTGTGTGGTTATGGCAACCCAGTAGCTAAAGGCAAAGTGAGCAATGTAGTGGTGAGTTCGGGACGTGGGTACACGCGACGAATCTCCGTTCGGGTGCAAGGATATCCACTGAGAAGGCAAAGAGTTGGTGTGATCGTCCTCACAAATATCCGCAAAACGCCTGGCCATTTGTCGACTGCTTCACGGTTCCACATTTTTGTGCTGCTGGATTGTTGAAAATTTCCATACGCTGGCCTCCGTTGCCTGAATTGTGGGCTGGGGATATGAAGCACAACACCATTAACATCGTTAGCGGTATCTGCCTGCTACTTGTTTTTATGAGCAATGCCGCACAGGCAGGACCGCGAGAGAAGGCGTATCGACTGCACGAGCGTATTGCAGGCGTGCCACCATCTGCAGCGGTGCTTGATGAAATGGCGAGCCTTGTCGAATCTGGCGATGCGGAAGCGGCGGCTTTTGTGGCAATGGAGCATCCGGATTTTTATCGCACAACGCTGAAGAACTTCGCCACCCCCTGGACAAACCGGGATTTCAATATTTTTGCGCCGCTGAATGATTACACCGCCACCATTATTGGCATGGTGCGTGACGACGTCGATTTTCGCGAAGTGCTATATGGTGATGTCATCTACACGGCGGACATTTCTCCCGGCTATTCTGCGAGCGGTAATGCCCACTATGAGGCGCTTGAAGACAGTGCTGCGGACCTGTCTTTAGTGCTGGTACAGCGTGCCCAGAGTCAGGTGACCGGTGTGCCGGCTGATGCAACCGCAGGTGTGATGACAACCCGCGCGGCGGCAAAAGCATTTTTTGTTGCAGGCACCAATCGGGCGATGTTCCGGTTTACGCTGGTCAATCATCTGTGCCGCGATTTGGAAGAGGTCGCCGACACCACCCGCTCGCCAGATCGTATTCGCCAGGATGTCACAAGAGCGCCAGGCGGAGACAGCCGCGTTTTTCGCAATAATTGTGTGGGTTGTCATTCTGGCATGGACCCCATGGCGCAGGCGTTTGCCTATTACAACTATGAATATGATCCGGGTTCAGATCCAGATGGGGAAAGCGGTCGGCTCGTCTACAACTCTGATGGCATGGTTGACCCGGATACGGGCTCGCGGGTTGTGGCGAAATACCACTTTAATGAAAACAACTTCCCGTTTGGCTTCGTGACACCCAATGACCGCTGGGACAACTACTGGCGGGAAGGGCGTAACCAGGCGATTGGCTGGGATCTGACGCTGCCCGGCAGTGGTCAGGGCGCTAAGTCAATGGGACAGGAACTGGCTAGCAGTGACGCATTTGCATCCTGCCAGGTGAAGAAAGTTTTTCGCGCGGTATGTCTGCGTGAGCCCAACAACAGTGCTGACCGCGCCAGTACAAGTGATATCACGCAGCGTTTCTCGTCCAGCGGATACCGCCTGAAGCAGGTGTTTGCAGACGCGGCAACCTACTGCATGGGGGAATAGGACATGAACCTGGCTAAACTGATACCTCTTTTCATCCTGCTACTGCTCGCTGGCTGTAGTGGCGGTGGTAGTGCCCCGGTTCAACAAAATCCGAATCTTGCGCTCGGTAACGGCGACGACCGAAGCTTGACGTTGACCGGCCCACCGCCCCAGACCGATGATGTACAGCGATTCAGGTTGAATCTCTGGGAAAACGTGGCGCCCGAGAATCGATGTGGGGAGTGCCATGGTGCTGGTGGCCAAAGCCCCATGTTCGCCCGTAATGACGATATCAACGCGGCATACAATGATGTCAATCCGCTGGTTGACCTGGGCCAACCATCACAGTCACGGTTGGTCAGCAAAGTCGGCGGTGGGCACAACTGCTGGCTGGCGTCGAACCAGGCATGCGCTGACATCCTGGTGACCTGGATATCCAACTGGGCGGGAGAGTCGATCGGTAACAGCAACACGATTGAGTTAACCGCACCGGTCGACAAGGCACCGGGTGCGTCAAAAACTTTTCCGGAAACGGCAGGCAGTTTTGCGACAACAGTTCATCCACTACTGGTCACCTACTGCGCGGCGTGTCATGTGGATACGGCAGCAGTGCCGCAGTCACCATTTTTTGCCGTGAGTAATGTTGAGTCTGCCTATGGTGCGGCACGCAGCAAGATCGAACTGGATAATCCGGCCAATTCGCGTCTGGTGGCGCGGCTGGGGGTTGAGTTCCACAATTGCTGGTCTGACTGCCAGGCGAATGCAGCCGAGATGCTGAGTCAGATCCAGGCATTTGTTGACTCGATCCCTGAAACCACCATCGATGAAAGCCTTGTCACATCACGGGCACTCACACTGGCTGATGGTGTCGTGGCCTCTGGTGGTGGTCGCAACGACACCAATGTGGTGGCGCTTTATCAGTTCAAGACCATGACGGGCACAACCGCGTTCGATACCAGCGGTGTTGATCCGGCATTGAACCTCACCTTCTCCGGTGATGTGACCTGGGTTGGTGGCTGGGGTATTCGTATTGGTGATGACGGTCGGGCGCAAGGTGGCACGAGCAACAGCCAAAAACTGCATGACCTGATCACGGCAACTGGTGAATATTCCATTGAGGCATGGGCGGCGCCCGCTAATGTGACGCAGGAAGAAGCGCGGATCGTGAGTTATTCTGGCGGTAACGATGCACGTAACTTTACGCTTGGCCAGACGTTGTACAACTATGATTTTCTGGCGCGGGATTCGACCACCAATGCCAATGGCACGCCGGCATTGTCGACACCTGATGCGATGGAAGCGCTGCAGGCAACCCTCCAGCACGTGGTCGTAACGTTTGACCCGGCCAACGGGCGCCAGATCTATGTAAACGGGCAGCGCGTTGATGTCATGGACACTGCCGGCGGTACGTTAAATGACTGGGACGATACGTATGCCTTTGTGCTGGGTAACGAGGTTTCGGGGGACAGGTTGTGGCGTGGTGTGCTTAGGCTGGTTGCAATTCACAACCGGGCGTTGACGCCAGTGCAGATCCGGGAGAATTTTGACGCCGGGGTCGGCGAACAGTTCTACCTCCTGTTTGGCGTGAGTCACCTGATTGATGTGCCCGAGGCATACATTGTCTTCGAGGTCAGCCAGTTCGATAGCTACAGTTACCTGTTCAGCCAGCCGTTTTTTATTTCACTGGATCCGGCAGTCGCACCAGCGGGTATTCCAGTCCGGGGCTTGCGGGTTGGCATCAACGGACGTGAGCCTGAAGTCGGCCAGGCTTACCAGAAGCTGGTTACGGAAATTGGGCCAGGCTACTCCAGCGAATCTGGTGAGGCGCTGTCTCCGATTGGTACTATTTTTGGTATTGAGAAAGGGCCTGACAGTGATGAGTTTTTCCTGACGTTTGAGCAGTTGGGCGACAACTATAACGTGAGACTGGAGCCTGTTCCTGATCGACTCGCGGTGCCGGCAGATGGTTTCCCCT
>CAYGNA010000390.1:0-4244 GCA_964351065.1 uncultured Pseudomonadales bacterium | reverse complement strand
GAAGCATGGCGTCTCACGCGTTGTGGTGACGTCATCGGTTGCGGCCGTGATGCAGAGCGATCGAACAAGCGGCACCTACACTGACGATGACTGGACCAATCTCTCCAAACCCAACCTGTCACCCTACGTCCAAAGCAAAACCATTGCCGAGCAGGCTGCCTGGGATTTTGTGAAAGATAACCCTGAGCTGGAACTGGCGACGGTTAACCCTGCACTTGTACTGGGACCGGCGCTGGAAGCGGATTATGGGTCATCGCTGGAAGTGCTGGTCATTCTGATGAGCAAACAGTATCCACTGCTGCCGCGCCTTGGGTTCGAGATCGTTGATGTACGTGATGTCGCCACGCTCCAGCGACTGGCGCTGGAGCATCCAGAGGCGGCAGGCAAGCGATTGCTTTGTGCCAACGGGTTTCGCTGGATGAGCGACATCGCCGGGCAGGTGAAGCAGGAGTTCCCCGCATTTGATGATATTCCCAGTCGCGAGATGCCCAATTTTATGGTCAAGGTGGCATCCATTTTCATCAAGGAGATTGCCCAGTTTGTTGACGATGTCGGCAAGGTCAAGATGACGGACCACACACCAGCGCTGGATCTTGGCTGGCAGCCACGAGATGCGGCTGAAGCGATCAGGGCTGGCGCGCAGAGTCTTGTTGATCTTGGGATCGTGCGCGGGAAAGCAGGACGCTGAGGCTAGCGTGAAAGTCTGATGAGATAGGCCTCGTCGACGTTCATATTGCGGGGCGTGCTGTCATATTTTGCTTGCCACAGGGCGGCAAACCGATCGAAGAGCGCCTGATCTGTCACGCGAGAGGCATTGAGTTGATAAATGTTACCGTCAACACCTAACCGCACCGACGGGTTGCTCTCAATGTGCTGGACCCAGGTTGTGTGGTTTGCGCCCGCATGGACAAAAAGATCTCCGTCCAGGGCCACCACCCACAGGTTGACGGAATAGGGCTCGGACGGATTGGTTTCGAGGCGAACAATGTCCGCTGCTGCGACAGTGGACCAGTCTGCGGGGGCCTTCACGACTGTGCCGGTCAGAGCGCCTGACGAAAAGGGAATGTACTCGCACGCGGTCATGGACAGCAGTACCAGCACGGAGAGCATGTATCGCATCATCTGGATTGTCCCGGGTTATACAAAATAGGTCTGGCCGGTCGTGGCTGCCACCAGGTTTTCACGGAGATGTTGCCAGACCTGCATGTCAGCGTTGACCGCGTCCAGGCCATTCGCCAGGACATAGGCATAACTGCGCTGGAAAGCGGTCATCCCCGAGTTCATTACGTTCTTTGAATAGTATTGATCGTAGGCATCCGGGTTGCCCCAGCCGAAGAATCGCCGACCTGCCAGATGGCGGCCGGCTTTCATGCCAATAAGGCCAATGCCCGCTTTGCGTGCAGTATCCAGTACAGGCTGAAGGTCTGACATGCTTTTTGATCCGGCGACAATATCTTTTTCTATCCAGTCATACCATCCGGCCGGCGTGATCGCGATTTGCATCAGGTCGTACCAGCCAGATGCTGCAGCGGCGAGTATGACCCGTTCTGCGTTCTCATGCGTGCTGATACCAAACCAGGTTACCTTGCCCGCCGCTTTGGCTTTCTCGAAGGCACCGTATATCTCTTCACTCTGCACCACTGAGGTATTGTTGGTGGCCATCAGGTAGTAAGCGTCGACATGGTCCTGTTGCAGTTCTTTCAAACTGCCGTCCAAAAAGCCGAGCCAGTTTTTTGCTGCCTGGCGCGCTGTTGCGACGTTAATGGTGTCATGACGGTTGATGTCTACTTCGACCTGTGCTTTGGAGATGACAAAAACCTTGTCCCGATGTAGCTTGAGGAACGGTGCAAGGTTCTGTTCAGCATCGCCATAGTAGTTGCGATAGCCCACATCAAATACATTGATGCCGGCTTCCAGGGCTGGTTCAAGTAACTGGTTTGCGCGGCCGCTGGAAAGGGCAGCACCACAGCCGAAGACCAGGCGGCTACCCATAAATCCTGTTCTGCCGAGCTGCCGGTGGCCCATCTCCGGCCAGCCTGTCACGGACCGCGTGGCCTCGTCGACAGCAGCCTGCAGGTTCCCTGTGCGAAGTAGCGCATGACCGCCAACTGCGAGAGCAGACACGCTTTGGAGTAGAGATCGGCGCTGGACCATGGTTTTCTCCTGCACTTGATGTTTGCCTCAGTATACCCGGCCCCTGCCATGCTTCAATTGTCGAATGTTGTAGATCGCGGTATAACAGGTGAACAAAAACGGGGGGCGTTATGCATTTACCAGTACATGATTCAGATTTTACGGTTGAGTGGATGAATGAGGCACTCGCTGCCGGCGGCAAACTTGGGCCCTACAGGGTGACGGACCTGCAAGTAGACTCACTCGATGTCCCGGGCCAGACAGCCGAAGTCGTGCGTCTTGGTGTTACCTATAATTCATCGGACTGTCCGCTGCCAACGCGATTTGTAGCAAAGTACACCAGCCGTAACCAGGCGATGATAGATGCGGTCATCAACGTGTATGACCAGTATCGACGCGAAACCGCCTTTTACCGGTTAATGCCGGATCCTGGTATCTCGGTGCCAACCTGCTACTTTGCCCACCATGAACCCGACACCCAGCAGTTTGTACTGCTACTGAATGATCTTGCGCCTGCAGTCTCTCCCAGTTGGAACTCAACTGCTGAGCAGGTCGAGATGGCAGCCTCTTATCTGCCTGCATTCCATGCGAAATGGTGGAAAGATCCATTTCTGCGTGAACAGGATTGGCTCGTTCAGTATGACAATCATGATTTCTATTTTGCCGCGGCGTCGGCCGCTGCCGCAGCGCACGACAAAATTACCGAGTACTTTGGGTCTGACGCAGCACACACCCAGGCGGCGCTTGCCCTGTGGCTGCAGAAGATGGACAAAATAGCTGGCATTATTGCAAGTCGTCCCTGGACCATGGTGCATGCAGATTATCATCCCAAGCAGATGTTTTTCCCGACTGAGCAGGGTGGTGATTATGCTGTCATCGACTGGCAATTCAGTTTTGTTGCCCAGGGCGCCTGGGATCTGGTGCGCATCATGATGCTGGGGCAGGAGGTGGAATCACGCCGCGCCAATCAGGAAAAACTGCTCACCAACTATCTTGAGGGGTTGGCCAACCATGGCGTCAGCGGTTACGACCGCGCGGCACTGGATGAGGACATTCGCTTTGGCCTGGTCGTGAATCAGATGATTATGGCGGTTGCACTGCTTGATACTGATCCGGCCATTATCGAGAAAGAGTGTGCCGATCTTGGCATTGATTTCAGGGACGTGCTGCTACTGCGTGCCGAGGCAGCCCTGCGCGACTGGAACGTGGTTGAAACCCTGGAGAAAATCTAGGGGTTCAGGGCGCCAGCCTGCTAACGGTCCAGTCAAGATCGCCAGCACGTTCATAAACAAAACGATCATGCAGGCGGTACTCACCCCCCTGCCAGAACTCAAAGGCCGTGGGTACGACGGAGAACCCGCCCCAGTTTTCAGGTGTTGGGATGTCCTTGTTTGCAAAAGCGGTAAGTGCATGTTGGTAGGCGCTATCAAGTGCATCACGTGATTTGATGGTCGTGCTCTGGGTAGCAACGCAGGCTGCAATCTGGCTTTCGCGTGGTCTGGATGAGAAATACTCAACTGCAATCTGGCGATCAAGCCGCGAGGCGCTCCCCTTGACGATCACCTGTCGGTCCATCTGTAGCCAGGGAAAATGAAGCGCAACTCTTGGATTCTCCCTGATATCCAGTGCCTTGTGACTGTCGAGTCCGGTAAAGAAGCGAAAGCCGGTTTCATCAAAGCCTTTCAGCAACACAATGCGGCTTGCAGGCTGGCCGACCGTATTCACCGTGCTGACGGTCATGGCAGTTGGATCCTGGATGCCCGCATCAAGGGCCTCCTTCATCCAGATTGAGAATAGCGCCAGCGGGCTCTTCGTGAGATGGCTTTCATCAAGCTTGCTGAAGCGATATTCCCTGCGTTCTGATTCTAGTTCTTTCAAGGGCGTTGTCGCTGGTTTTTTGCCTGCGATAGTTTACGGTATCTATCTGCTAATTCCCTGATTTATCTTAATTTTTGATGGGTAAACTGTGCCGGAAATCCTATCCGAGTCATAGTCGTGCCTGGTCTCGATTCGCTAAATTTTCTGGTGACAAACTATATCCCAAGACGGGCCGCGACACGTTTTATCCGGTGGTTTGGCCGCATCGAGAACCCAATTGTGAGGGACCTGTC
>CAYGNA010000389.1:0-4249 GCA_964351065.1 uncultured Pseudomonadales bacterium | reverse complement strand
CGTTGCATACCCTTTTGCGTCAAGCGCTGCCCGAACCATCAAGAGATCCTCGGTCTCCTCAAACAACCCGGTCACGACAATTTCATCCCACAATGGGATTTCGCCCGGGCCAGGTTCAAACAGTGGTTTTTCACCACCGTCTTCGACAGTCACCGATACCGCGCCAGCATCCCATAAAGCCTGCTCCAGATCGTCCAGACCTTCACGGGTAGTTGCAGCTGCAATTGTCTTCCAGTTCATTTCAACACACCAATACTGGTCAAAAGGCCCGTATGTAGAGCTCCGGTGGCAAACTGATCAGATGCAAGCACAGCGCCCAGCAACTGACAATTTGTCTCAATGCCCTTGATCTCAAACTCGGCAAGCGCACCGCAGGCGCGTGCCAGAGCTTGTGTTCTCGTCCCGCCCCAGCAGACAACCTTTGCAACCAGCGAATCATACTGGTGAGGCACCTGGTAACCGTTATACAGGTGCGAATCAACACGCACTCCTGGCCCTCCTGGAAGCACAAGGTCGTATGCAAGTCCCGGACTCGGTTCAAAAGTCAGGCTATCTGGATTATACGATTCAGCATTAATGCGACACTCGATCGAGTGGCCGGAGAGCACAACCTCCTCCTGCAATGGCAGTTTGACCTGCTTGAACGCTATCCCGAGTTGCAGGACTACAAGGTCAACGCCGGTAACCATTTCAGTTACCGTATGCTCAACCTGCAGCCGCGTATTCATCTCAATAAAGTAAAAGACGTCATCCTTATAGAGAAATTCAAAGGTGCCTGCACCACTATACTGCATCGCCGCTGCTGCCTCGGCACACTGAGTCGCCAATCCGTCGAGTATTGAGGGGGCAATATTGGGTGCGGGCGCCTCTTCGATGAGCTTCTGATGCTGTCGCTGAACGCTACAGTCTCTTGTACCAAGATGGATCGCTTCGCCATAGCCGTCGCCAAACACCTGGACTTCAATGTGGCGTGGCGTCTCGATCAGTTTCTCAAGATAAACATCGCTGGCACCAAATGCTGAATGTGCCTCCAAACCCGCTTCATCAACCGCTGCCACAAGTCCCTCTGGCGACCTGACAAGGCGCATACCTCTTCCACCACCGCCGAAGGAGGCTTTAACGAGAAGGGGATATCCTACCGCTGCACCCAGATCCTCGATGGCGCATCCAGGCATGATGCTACAGCCTGGTAATACCGGCAGGCCCAGTTTGGCCGCAGTTTCACGCGCCGCAAACTTGTCACCCATGGCAGCAATCGTAGCAGGCGACGGCCCGACAAAAATGAGCCCTGCGCTCTGAATCGCCTGGGCAAATTCAGCGTTTTCGGAGAGCAAACCGTAACCAGGATGCACCGCGTCACAACCACGAGTTGTCGCTGCCGACACGAGAGCCGGAATATCCAGGTAACTGCGCTCGCCAATACATATTGTTTCATCCGCCAGTGCAAGATGTCGTTGCCTGGCGTCTACACGCGTGTAGGCCGCCACAACTTCATATCCAAGACTACGGCAGGCACGAAGGATGCGTAACGCGATTTCGCCTCTGTTGGCAATGAGTACTCGTGGCATTAACTGGTTCCTGTCCAAACATCATCCAGACATGCAACTGCCGCGATGTTTTGACTCTCTTACTCAGAAACTTACTTAACAACTTACTTAACAACTTACTTGACGAAAGGGTTGCTGGCCATCCTTGACCGCCTTGCCTGCGGGGATGCAGCCTTCGCCGCAACTGACCCCATACAGCGCGAGGCTGCACCCGCAGCGGCAATGGCCGACTCAGTTGGTTTCTGGTTCAGGTGATGGTAAAAAGCGGCTGATCGAATTCAACGCCAGCAGCATTTTCGACGAGGACCGCCTCTATAGTGCCGGCCTTGTCTGCCGCAACCTTGTTCATCATTTTCATCGATTCAATAATGCACAGGGTGTCTCCCACCTTGACCTTTCTGCCGACTTCCACGAACGGTGGTGACCCAGGCGAAGGCGCGACATAGAAGGTGCCCACCATGGGTGCAGCTACCACATGCCCCCTGGGTGTCGATGCTGGACCCTGTGAAATTTTCTCTCTTACTGATGCACCTTGTACTGATGCACCCTGCTCAACCGCGGTTGATGCAGCAGAGGGTATAGCCGGTGAGGGCCCTGCAACGCGCCGGCTGATCCGGACGGCGTCGTCGCCTTCCTTGATTTCGATCTCCGCAATGTCAGATTCTTCCATCAGCTCGATCAATTTTTTAACTTTTCTGATATCCATTGCCTGCTCCGGCGCGAGTTCAATCCAGTTTTTGTGCAGCTGCCGTCAGCGCCAGGCTATATCCCTTGGAACCAAGACCAATAATGCAACCAACGGCCACGTCAGAAAGATATGACACCTGTCTGAACGACTCTCTGGCATATACATTGGACAAGTGCACCTCGATAAAAGGTATAGCCACACCAAGCAGGGCATCACGCAGCGCAATGCTCGTGTGGGTAAGCGCACCAGGGTTGATGATGATAAAACGAACACCATCAAACAGGGCCTGCTGAACCTGACCAACCAACTCGTGTTCCGCATTGGACTGGTAACACCTGACTTCATGCCCCATCCCCTCTCCCTCAATGACGAGTCGCTGTTCAATTTCCGTCAGTGTCTCGCTGCCATAGATTTCCGGCTCCCGGCTACCGAGTAAATTGAGATTGGGACCGTTCAGGACCAGGATTTTAGCCATTAGCATTTCTCAGTGACTTTACCAGAGCAATTCTAGACACTTTTTTGGAACTTGGCAGCACGTTCGCCACAAAGTTTACCCCGAACTGAGGCCAGATTCTTGGCGGGATCTTCTCAGAACTACCAATATTGGCAACTTAGCTACATATTCCCAGCAGTTAGACGCTTTTTCGTCGGAGGATAACAATAACCGGCATCTGCACATCCCTGATAGGCGACCTCAAGGTCAAGCACATCACCATTGCCATCTACGGCTAACCTGACGACCAACTGTTCCCGGTATATCTCGACGTCACCAAAAAACTCATCCCGTGCCTTTTCTCCCGCTGGAATTGCAACCTCTGCCACGGCGTGCCCAGCAATCCGGAAGTCCAGCGAGTGGCGATACAGGTAGTAGCCACGCTGAAGCTGCCAGAGTATCTCGACAAAACCATCCCCGCGGACCGCCGAAACCATAAACGCCTCGTCAACCGGCAGAATCCGGGGTTTTGTCAAAAACTCTGGCACTTCGGACGCAATCAATGCGCCTGCATGTAGGGTGATGAAACCGACCAATGTAAGATAGAAGGATATACGCATGGCTGTTGCTTGATTCCGGAATCAGGGAAATCTGTTTTTAAGCGCTTCTGTTTTTAGTAAGTTTTGCAAACAGTAAGTTCTCAAAATAGTGTGTACTACTATCCAATACCCGTTATCGCTGTTTCGGCGCTGCACAGTTTGAGCCCCTAGATGCGTCAGGGGCCAAAAATGAAATGGCGGGCAGTGATGTATTGTTTTAACCACCTGGACTCGATCCATAGGGCTCAACGCTTGTTTCAACGACTCACCATCGTCATTGTGGCACTTTGTTTGACTGGCTGCGAACTGCAACCCACCAGACCGGCCACCGAAGCACCCCGCCCAGCGCACACTAGTGTCACCGAGGGTCCTACCGAACGTGAACAACAAATCAATCGGCTCCTGGGTATGGCATATATCGCTTATACAGAAAGTCGCCTCACCACCCCGGTTGAAGACAATGCCTATTTGCACTACTCACAGGTGCTTGCACTGGATACTGACAATGAAGAAGCCTTGCTGGGACTCAACCAGGTTGTTGAAAGGTACCTGGAATGGGCGATCTCAAACGTGGATAGAGGCAATTTCTCTATCGCCACCGACTACGTTAACAAGGCCAGTTCCATAGATGAATTCCACCCCAACATACCCGCCGTGCGCAACCTGATTGCAGATCAACAAAATCGTGACAGGCGATCGGTACCGCTGTCGACAGCGGGGCTAAGCGCAAGAGACCCTGCACTCTCTGCAGAACTTGTTAAAATTGGCAAATTCGCAGCCAGTAACGAAGCGACGGTGATTATTCATGCCAGGAACGATGCGGAAGGTCGCTGGATCTATCAGCAGTTGAACAGCGAGGCCGAAACCAGGGTACGCGCGCGACTTGAGTTGGGCACCAGGCCCCGCCTGCGCCTGCTCTATTGACCCAAATGCACCTGGAGTCAGGCGGTGCAACCGTGCGCTGCGGGGGCAACTGGTGTTA
>CAYGNA010000388.1:0-4287 GCA_964351065.1 uncultured Pseudomonadales bacterium | reverse complement strand
ACGTTTTTGCATATTTCGTGGATTGTTCAAAAACGGGCTTACGGGGGGCGGCTTAAAACGTCCGTGGCTTTTTTTAGGCCGACCCCAAATTTACAAATTCACCGCACGAATGGTTGCTTCTGCCGCTGCACGCCGGTCGCTGCCCCAGGGGAGCGGCATCAGTACGGGATACTCAATGCCCGCTGCACGATAGGATTCCACAAACGCCGCGACTTCACCGGGTTGGCCGACAAAATCGATAGCCTGGATCATGCGCTCGGAAATAGCGGCAAGCGCCCCCTCGCGATCCTTCGCGGTGTATCGCGCCCGCAGTTCTTCAATTTCAGCCTCGAATCCGGCAGCGCGGAACATGTTGGCGTAGCTGTCTGCCATGGCGTAATTGAACAGGTCGCGCCGCGCCAGGTCAGCCGAATCAGCCAGATCACCCACCGCAGCATGTACATAGCCAAAAATCGTGGCATCACCACCTTCGCGTACCCGCGCCACCGATGCCGCGACATGGGAAGCTGGCAGGTAGTTCAGCAGCACGCCGTCTGCGATTTCACCAGCCAGCTTGAGCATCTGTGGGTTGAGTGCTGCCATGATAATTTTTGGCTTGTTTTCACCCAGGCGGACACCAAGTCGGAATCGCTTCACCTGCCAGAAATCACCCTCGAATGTCACCGATTCGCCCGTCAGACATTCACGCAGTAACGCAACGTACTCCCGCATCATCCCGATTGGTCTGCTGGTCGCGACCTCACCGTGCTGTGCCAAAATTGCCGGGGCGGACACACCGATACCAAGGTAAATATTGCCATCAGGGCGCAGCGCCTGCAGGGTCGCTGCCGTCATTGCCGTCAGCGTTGGTGAGCGCAACTGGATGGGCACAATGCCCGTTGCCAGATCAATCCCCGGTACTGCAGCCGCAACGCCGCCCAGCAACGTAAACGCGTCAGTGCCGGTTGCCTCAACCGTCCAGAAAGAGTTGTAACCCAGGGACTCTGCAAGTTGTGCAATGGGCACGGCCGCGGCTGGACCCAGCGCCGCAAGGCTGCCGAAAGTGACACCGGTTTGTTTCATTATTCGCTCACTCTACTTGTCATGCACTCTTACTGGCAGTTCGGTATAGCCCTTGATGAAGCTGGACCGGATTCGCGTGGGGTCGCCCATCACTTCAACGTGGCTGAAGCGCTGCATGATTTCTTCCCAGACAATACGAAGCTGCATCTCGGCCAGGCGATTACCCATACATCGGTGGATGCCAAAGCCGAATGACAGATGATGCCGGGACCGTGGTCGATCAATAATGAACTGGTCCGCGTTCGGGATAAATTCTTCGTCCCGGTTACCCGACACATACCACATCAGCACCTGATCACCCGCCTTGATTTTCTTCCCGCGCAGTTCCGTATCCTCGTTGGCAGTACGGCGCATGTAGGGCAGCGGCGTTTGCCAGCGGATAATTTCTGGCACCATGTTGGAAATCAGGGACCGGTCACGGCGCAGCTTGTCGTACTCTGCTGGATTCTGGTTCAGGGCCAGTACCCCACCGGTAATGGAGTTCCGGGTAGTATCGTTGCCACCGACAATGAGCAGGATGAGATTGCCAAGAAACTCAAACGGCTGCATATCACGCGTGGCCTCCCCGTGCGCCAGCATTGAAATCAGGTCATTGCCCGGTTCCTTTTTAGCGCGATCGTTCCAGAGTTCAGTGAAATAGGCCAGGCACTCCAGCAGTTCAGCACGGCGCTGGTCCTCGGAGTCGACGACGCCCGTGCCCGGTGGCGCTGTTGCCACGTCAGACCAGCGGGTGAGCTTGCGGCGCTCTTCGAACGGAAAATCAAACAGCGTTGCCAACATCTGGGTGGTGAGTTCGATTGAGACAAGGTCAACCCAGTTAAAGGTTTCGCCGCGAGGCAGGGAATCCAGGATTTTGCCAGCACGTTCACGAATGGTGCTCTCGAGTTTCGCGAGGTTCGTGGGTGCAACGACGCCACTCACCGTTGCCCGCTGCAGATCGTGCCTGGGTGGATCCATCGCAATAAACATCGACAGATTCAACTCTTCCGGATTCTTTTCGCGGTCAACGGGCGGACCAATACCTATACCATGGGCCGATGAAAACAGCTGGTGGTTCTTGTCTACATACATGATGTCGTCGAACTTGGTGACAGACCAGTAGCGACCAGTTTCAGGCAGGTCATTCAAGTGAACCGGGTCTTCGAGACGCAGTCGCTTGAAGAAGTCCCAGTGTTTATCCTGCTCAAACAGCCGACCGTCGATGACATTGATGTCCTGAATGGGGATCGACCAGGCATCTTCAGGGACGGGTGGCGGTTCTTTCGAAAATAACGGACTGGCTTCTTTCTTCTGTTCCGGCTGTTCCGATTGTTCGCTCATCGTAGTGCCTTCCTCTGTACAGTTGACTGATCCTAGCCGGATGTCAGCGTGAAAGACAAGTGCACAGGTCATGGTATTCTGCGTCAAATCAGACCAGAAAAATACGACAAACAGGCACTAGGGAGAAATTGTGCATGGCCAATAATATGTTTGACCTCAGTGGGCGCGTGGCACTCATTACGGGCGGTAACAGCGGTATAGGCCTCGGCATGGCCGAAGGACTCGCCGAGCACGGCTGCGACATCTGCATCTGGGGTACCAATGCCACTAAAAATGAAGCCGCCGTCGCGGCGTTGCAGCAACACGGCACACGGGTCATGTCCCAGGTCTGCAATGTGGCGGACGCAGTTGAGGTTGAACACGCCTTCGCGCAGACACTGAAAGATTTTGGCCGGGTCGATGGCTGTTTTGCCAATGCCGGCGTAGGTGGCGGTGGTGTGACCTTTGATGAATTCAGTGATGAAGAGTGGCACCGGGTCATTAGCGTCAATCTGCACGGGGTTTTCCATACCTTCAAGTGGGCAGCAAAACATATGCGCGAGCGCGCCAGGAACGGCGACGGTTTTGGTCGTCTGATCGGCACGGCGAGCCTGGCGGCAATTTCCGGTCAGCCACGCGGCGAACACTACGCGGCAACCAAGGGTGGCCTCGTTTCGATGATCCGGGCACTGGCTGTTGAATACGCACGCTACGGGGTCACTGCCAACGTGATTCTGCCAGGCTGGATTGAGACCGCCATGACCGAGGGTTCGATGGGTAATCCAAAATTTGCCGACGTGGTGATGAAACGGATTCCGGTCCGTCGATGGGGAGAGCCCGCTGATTTTGCCGGTATTGCGCTATACCTGATGAGTACGGCCAGCAGTTACCACACCGCTGATTCGTTTCTGATTGATGGTGGATACTCTGTATTCTAGCAAGCTGGCAAGTAAGCCAGTTCAGCAACTCACTAGCTAACCCCCGAACAATAAGAGAAATAAGGCGGAAAAACACATGACCCAGGCATTCGACGGCATCCGAATCATCGACTTTACCCAGGTGCTGGCGGGACCTTTTGGTGTCATGCAAATGGCGCTGCTGGGTGCTGAGGTCATCAAGATTGAGCAGCCCGGTACCGGGGACCAGACGCGCGGGCTGATGAACGACGCCAACGATGATGGTATGTCTCCATCATTTATGACGTGCAACGTAAACAAGACGAGCCTCACGCTGGATTTGAAGGCGCCGGCTGCAACAGAAATTATCACGCGACTGGTGGCCTCGGCCGATGTTGTCGTCGAAAACTTCAAGGCAGGTACCATGGCGAGGCTGGGGTTTGGCTACGAGGCGCTGGCAGAGATCAACCCGCAACTCGTTTACTGCAGTGTGTCGGGCTACGGCCAACATGGGCCCAAAGCTGGCGCGGCGGCTTATGATGGCGCCATTCAGGCGTCGTCAGGCATGATGTCACAGACCGGTCATACGCAAACCGGACCCACGCGGACAGGCTATATGCCGGTAGATATGTCCACCGCGCTAAATAGCGCGTTTGCGGTGTCAGCCGCATTACTTCGGCGCGAACGCACGGGCCGGGGCCAGTACATTGACCTTGCCATGCTGGATACCGCCATCGTGGCCCAGGCAGCGCAATACAGCAATTATCTTAACGCGGGCAGCCTGGTTGGCCTGCGCGGCAATGCTTCACCAACCGGCCAGCCAACTGCTGACGTGTTCCCCACGGCCGACGGCTATATCCAGATCACCGCAATCCGCCAGCCCCAGGTTGAGAAACTGTTTGAGGCACTCGGCCGGTCCAATGATTTGATGCGAGAAGAATTCGCCACGTCAAATGCCCGTATTGCCCATAGCCAGCAGGTCAAGGTTTTTGTCTCGGATGTACTGGGATCGAACAGTACTGCACACTGG
>CAYGNA010000387.1:2984-4289 GCA_964351065.1 uncultured Pseudomonadales bacterium | reverse complement strand
TCTGCCGATCCGTAGCGCTTATTCCAGGCCTAGGACTCTGCACCACAGAACTGGGCTACTTTGCCTCAACCCGCCCTGACACCGACGCGACAATCATCGTTACGGCCAGCCACAACCCTGCCCGCTACAACGGATTCAAGTGCGTCTTGCAAAATGGTGGGGCCGTTACTTTCAACACTGGCCTCGCGGACGTCATGCACCTGATGCAGCGCGGGTTCAGGTCAGCAGATCAGCGACCGGGAACTTACCGACAACTTGACCTGCAACCAGACTACATCAGATTGCTGGCAAGCCGGCTGGATGTGGAGAAATTACGGGGTGGTCCGCGTGTTGCCCTGAACGGCCTGAATGGTACCGCGGCAACCCTGGCCGTAGAGATCGCTGATCAGTTCAGCCTGCCTGTCACCTGGTTTCGGCAGAATCCCGGTCCCATCCCTGCCGAGGGAGCCGATCCCACCAACCCCGCGCTGTTAGCAGAGATGAAGACGTTTATGCTGGGTGGCGATTTTGCACTGGGCGTCGCCTGGGATGGTGATTGTGACCGGTGTGTCTTTTTTGATCCCGAGGGTGATCTGATCCCTACCTATTATGTCATTGGACTCTTGGCTGAACATTTCCTGAGAACTCATCGGGGTCGGGCAATCGGTTTCGACACCAAGCTCTGCTGGAATACACGCGACATTATCAATCTATTCGGCGGCGTGCCTGTCACTTCCGAAACCGGCCACGCATTTATGAAACATCACATGCGCAAACACAACGCGGTCTATGGTGGCGAGTTATCCTCCCATCACTTTTTTGGCGATTTTTTTCACTGCGACAGCGGCATGTTCGCCTGGTTGAAAGTGATGGAAATTATGCGGGAGACCGGCGCCAACCTGGGCCAACTGGTGGCAGCACGCCGCGAGCAAATCTGCTGTACACCAGAAATCAGCCTGAAGCTGCACAATACAACTGCTGCGTTTGCCAGGATTCAAACGGTTTTTGAACCGCGTGCCAACCATGTAGAGAGCTTTGATGGGCCAGGTTTTGAACTGGGAGACTGTCGCTTTACACTAAGGCAATCAAAAACCGAGAATGCTGTGCGCCTGAATTTTGAATCCAGAGCCAATCCGGACCGTTTGCTCACGCTCGCACGTGAAGTCATTGCGACACTCGAACCCTACCGGGGCGATCAATCCAATCTCGATTCGCGGATCTATATCCAATAACAATTGGTCCATGTTTATGCACAGCAGGACAGCCTAATGAAGCACAGCCACAAGGAGTACAACCAAAAGGAGCACAGCCAAAAGGAGTACAGCC
>CAYGNA010000387.1:0-2884 GCA_964351065.1 uncultured Pseudomonadales bacterium | reverse complement strand
ACAGCCAAAAGGAGTACAGCCCAGGGAAAGCTTGCCCATGAAGCGTGCCAGCCTGATGCTGTGGACAACCATCACCCTGCTCACCACTGGCTGCAATGACACCATGGTTTACCAGGCAAGTTCACCCGCGCTTGGCTTGCTATCAAAATGCGATCGGCCGGAACGCGTTGAACTGACCGGAATTTTCGCCGAGTCCCTGTGTGGCCATATCAGCGTACCTGAAAATCGAAACCAGCCCGCGGGTCGCCAAATCACGCTAAATGTCATGGTGATCCCCGCTGGTAACCCGACAGCAAAACCCGATCCTGTGTTTTTCCTTGCCGGCGGACCTGGACAGGCGGCAACCGAAGCTGGCCCCGCGCTGTTTGCACGTCTCTTTGACCTTCGCCGGGAGCGTGATGTGGTCCTAGTTGATCAGCGCGGCACAGGCGGCTCAAACGCCATGGTGTGTGACCTGGACCAGCGGGCCTTCACCACTACAGGGCTGGAAGCGCTCGCCATGGCGCAACAGGAAACGCTCAAGGAATGTCTCTCCCAATATGATGCAGATCCGACGCAATACACCACCAGTATCGCCATGGATGATCTGGATGATGTCAGGGAAGCGTTGGGCTATGCCACGATAAATCTCTATGGCATCTCCTATGGTACGCGCGCCGCACTGGTCTTTATGCGAGACCACAGTGAACGGGTCAGGTCAGTCATACTCGACAGCGTCGTACCCATGACGATGAAGATTCCCGAGAACGTTGCTGTTGATGCCCAGCGCGCGTTCGATCTACTGCTGACTGATTGCCGGGCAGATATCGCCTGCCACACGGCATTTCCTGATCTGGCAATCAGGTATACCAACCTGCTCAACCGATTACGGGAAACCGCCGAGACCGTGACAATCATTCATCCCCGCACCGGCGAACCCATGGACGTACTGGTGCAGGCTGAACTGGTTGGCCGGATCATTCGGACGGTACTCTATGATCGCCAGCTATCCGCCCTGCTGCCACTGGCTATTCACGCAGCTGGAATTGGGAACTATCAGCCTCTGCTAACCCTCGGGATGACCTTTGGCGGCGAAGAACCCGCCTTCAGTCCCGGTATGATGGCTTCCGTACTCTGTGCCGAAGACCTGCCAAGAACTTCAGCGTCGAACGACACCGCCGATTTTGACAATCCGATATTTTATTCGCTAAAGCCGCTTTGCGAATTCTGGCCAGCGACCGTCGTCCCGGACAGCTACTTCCTGCCGGTTACATCTGACATACCAACACTGCTCTTTTCTGGCACGCTGGACCCCATCACACCACCTGCCTACGGCATTCTGGCAGCCCGCACGCTAAGTAGAAGCCAGCACGTTATTGTGCCAGGTGTTGGTCACGGCGCCAGTATTCATGGCTGCGCGCCCGAGTTGATGGCTTCATTCCTTGATACGGCCGATCCGGACGCACTTGACACCGGCTGTGTCGCCGATCTGCATCGGCCACCATTTTTTGTCAGTTATGCGGGAACAGTACTCGCCGGAGACAGCGATGATTAGCGTTCGCAACCTGCAAAAATCGTTTGGCGCTGTTGCTGCAGTACGCAATGTTTCTTTCGACGTTAAGGACGGCCAGGTAACAGGCTTGTTGGGTCCGAATGGCGCTGGTAAATCAACAACCCTGCGAATTCTTTATGGGCTGCTCCGCGCTGACAGCGGCAGCGCCCAGGTCGATGATGTTGACGTGGCTACGCACCCGGCCGAAGCACAGCGACACATGGGTGTGCTACCCGACAGCCATGGGCTTTATGCAAGGCTCACCGCGCGCGAGCACATACGCTATTTTGGTCAGCTACAAGGGCTCACGGCTGACCTGCTGGAACCCAGAATAGACGCGTTGCTGTCCCGGCTTGATATGCAGGGCATCGCGGATCGTCGGGCTGACGGTTTTTCCCAGGGAGAGCGGATGAAAGTCTGTCTTGCTCGAGCGCTGATCCACGAACCGGATAACATCCTGTTGGATGAACCCACCAATGGCCTCGACGTCATGACGACGCGGACAGTGCGAGATATCATTGATGAGCTAAAAAGCCAAAACAAGGCAGTGCTGTTTTCAAGCCATCTGATGCATGAAGTGGCTCGCCTGTGTGATCACATCGTCATTGTATCAGCCGGTGTCGTCGTCGCCAGCGGTACGACTGATCAGATCAGAGAGGCCGCGGGGGAAAATGACCTCGAAGAGGCTTTCGTGCGGCTGGCAGAGGGCGTCCACTCGTGAACCACCCAATCTGGATTGTGTTAAAAAAGGAACTCACCGACGGCAGTCGTGACCGCAGAGCACTCTTGTCGGCAATGCTGTTCCCGATCCTCGGCCCTGTCCTCGTCTACGCCATGATGACGGCGGTCGTTAACATGCGCACCGACTCAGAAAAAACAACTATTCAGATCACGGGCGCAGACAATGCACCGCATCTGATCCAGTGGTTGGTTGAACAAGGTGTTGGCTTGGAGAATTTTACCGGGAACCCACGAGAGGCTGTAAAGCAAAAGAAGGTGGAACTTGTCATGGTTATCCCGCCGACCTTCGAACCCCGCTACGCGGCTGCACGGCCGGCAACTGTTGAGATTGTGCAGGATGGATCCCGAACAGATACCCAGGCTACAGTTGCGCGCCTGCGCAGCCTGCTCCGTGCCTACAACAACGAGATCGCAGGTCTTCGACTGATCGCGAGAGGCGTTTCGCCAGCGCTCATGCAGGTAGTGTCTGTGCAGGATATTGACGTCGCCAGCAAACAACAACGTTCGGCCGCCGCACTCAACATGATTCCAATGTACATCATACTGGCGGCTGTTGTTGCCGGCATGGGCATCGCCATCGACAGGTCCGGAGGCGCACGTGAACGCACATCC
>CAYGNA010000386.1:0-4295 GCA_964351065.1 uncultured Pseudomonadales bacterium | reverse complement strand
GGAGTAGTAAATTGGTTGATACAATAGAAAAATCGGACGTCGACAAAGAAGCAGCAAAGCTCTGGGAATGGTTTCTCAAAGGGTCAGGCGGCGCGCCGCTCGCAAATGAAGTCAAGGATTACGCGTTTGCGGCACACACTGCGCAACTTGAGGCTATACTAGGCGGGCCGGATCGAATCAAGAACCTGGCTTTGTCCCGCATGTGTGCAAGGCTGGCAGGGGAAGCCGCGGCGGCCTTTGCAAAGGATGATGGCGTAATCGACACGAGTGATTTTGATGCCGCTTCTCAATACGTCAGGGACGAACACAACCAGGGGCAGGGCGGGCCACTCTGTTAGTGAGTCGAAATTCAGCCGGGCAGCAGTTTATGCCCTGCTGGTTTATGCTGTCATCCAGAGCGTTGTCGGGCTCGCGTTCTGGGACATCCAGCCGGCGGAAGAGCCAAATATTCTCCTAAGGGGTATCAGCCTCGCGCTCTTCCTTGCCGTTGGCCTCTACCTGGTCGCGAACACGAGGGCAGATGGCCGGTTGCTCTACCTCGGGACCAGCCTGGTGCTTATTGCGGTTGCCTTCGCAAGCGGCGCACTCCGTTACCTGACGCCTGACTTCTGGGTAGGGTTTGTGAGGTTGCCCAGTGATGTTTTCCTGCCGTTTGTGCTGTTTACATTTTTCCTGAGCTGGCCGCGCAATACCGCAGAATCTGTCTATCACCTGGTTTTTCTCCGGTTTCTGCTAACAGCTGGCCTCGTGCTGTTTGGTGTCAATCTCTTGATTGCGCTTGGCGTTGCGCTACCACCCACGCTACTTGCGCTTGACCATCTTGCTGACGGTACTAACGACACCGATCTGGTAGATGCTTTCAGCTACTCGCTGACATTCCTGGTATTACCACTGCTCATTTATCGCACCTGGCGTGCTGGTCCGGAGGAAAAAGCGCGTGCTGTTTTTTTTGTGTCTGTACTGGCGCTGACCATCTCGATGCCCTGTGGCTTTATTATGTGGGTGGCCCTGCAGGAAGCTGTCAATTTGCCGAGGATTCCGCCCACTCTATTCGAGAATCTGCGTATTACCTTCAACGTGATCCTGCTATTGAACCCTGTAGCCGTCACTTATGCCGTTATCGTCGATGAGATAGTCCCAATCAAATACGTGGTCAGGCAATCAGTTCGCTTCCTGCTTGGGCAATATACCGTGCTACTACTGGGGGCTTTGCCGTTTGTTCTGCTGGCCGCGAACATCTATGTGGAGCGAAACAGGACTATCAGTGAAGTCCTGGCGGACCCTGAGACGCTGATCTATCTTCTTCTTGCTGTGGTTGGCTATTTTGCGATTCGCCAACGAGAGAGGATAGTGCGCCAGTTAGAACGGCGGTTCTTCCGTGACCGCTATGTGCTGGAGACAGCCATCTCTCAGGTAATGCGGCTGGGACACAATTCTGCCAGTCCGGCTGAACTGGGTGTCGCAACGCTCGAGTTGCTCGAAGACCTGCTGAAACCCGAGTTTGTTGAACTGTGTTTGCTCCGATCAGACTCGGGTCAGTTTACTTCCGTTCGTGGCACTTCAACCTTCCAGATGAGCGATGCCGTGGTGAATCATCTGGCGGGTATTGACCAGCCGGTGGTTTATCAGAAGACAACACTTGAGCCCTCTCTCCGGGACTGGATGATTGGCGCAGAAGTGCATGTACTGATGCCCATTCATGCACAGGACGGCAAGGTTCTTGCGGTCGTGGCGATCGGCAGGAAGAGAAGCCAGGAAAAATATGGCCCAACCGACAGCGAACTGTTTGGCGCGGTGGTGAACAGTTTGCAGCTTGCATTTGGGTCTGTGCGCATGAGTCGCATGATTCACGCGCCGGCACAGGTGGATGGCAGCGTTGGGGATTCATCTGCACTCGCCCGGTTATGTGAGGGCTGCAAACAGGTTTACTCATCAGCTAAAGAAGAATGTTGTGGTGCTGCCACTCGCCTGTGCAGCATTCCACCGGTAATCAATGATCGATTCCGGCTTGAGGGCTTGATGGGTCGGGGCAGTTCAGGGGAGGTTTTTCGGGCACTCGATCTTGAGCTTCGCCGCGAAGTAGCCGTTAAGTGTCTTGGCCGTACCACGCCAGGGGAAGCCCGTGTGTTTCGCCGTGAGTCAGTCGCCACGGCTGCATTCTCCAGCCCGTACCTGGCCGCAATATATGACACCCAGTTGTATGACGGATTGCCTGTCCTTATCTTTGAACTGATGCCAGGGGGCAGTCTGGCTGATCATCTGCAAGCATCTGGCAAGCTGAGCATTGCTGAAACGCTGCGCCTCGGTAGTGCCGTTGGGCTCGGGCTAGACTACCTCCACAGGCGAGGCTCGCTGCACCGCGATATCAAGCCGGCCAATATTGGTTTTACCGCAGAAAGAGATGCCAAGCTGCTGGATTTTGGGCTCGCCCGGGCAACTGTCACTGCGGCGATACCAGGCGTGCCTGATGTTCAGACCCAGACGATGAGGTCTACCTATTCAACGGGCCACTGCGTTGGCACACCTCTCTATTGGGCCCCGGAAGTTCTGTTGGGCAAGGCTCCCGACGCCGCGAGTGATGTGTGGGCACTCTGCGTTGTCCTGTATGAAGCACTAACCGGGTGCCATCCTTTTGAGTGTGGTACGTGGCACGAGAGTGCCAGTGCTATCCTGGATGGTGAGCGCCGCCCGGGACTGTTCCAGCACGCGCCTGCGGCGTTGGTAGAAACGATTGCTTCCGGGCTGTCACGCACACGGCAAGAGCGCCCGACTGCCGGCACACTTGCGGCGGCCCTGATCAACCTTGCCGAAGGTGCTTGATGACAGCAAGTTTAAGGTCAGCCTCGTCTGCAAACAGGTCACGTAACGTTGGCTTGAGTTCACAGTCAACCCTAACGGCAAAGTCCTCCAGCGGTAGTCCACCAGCAGCCTGGCGGACGCTCCGCAGCAGTGCCAGCTGCAGACTGACTTTGCCAGGGAGCTTTGTTATCAGCCCGTTTGGTCGTGGCGCAAGCGTTACTGGTCCCTCGGTCACCATAAAAAGCCTGTCCCCGCTGGCCAGGCACCTGTATACCTGCCCGTCAGTACTGGTACGTCGAATGACTTGACGGTTGCTGACCCGTAAATCTGGCTGCGGGGTACTTCCTGGTAGTGCAGCGGCAGCAGCATGATGAAGGTCGGCAGCGCTGTTGATTTGGCCGCTGAAAGATAAAGCACTTACTGCGCCTGGCTCAGCTTTAAACCAGGCGCTGGTTAAAGAACCATTGACCCCGCGAACAAGGTAGACACAAAACAGGGTTGCAGAACGCGGTTCCAGCACCCGCAGGATCTCCTTGGGGTAAGAGAGATTGGCGTTGGCCAGAATGGGGAAATGTTTGACCACTACAAACTGACCGGTGTTGTTGATCTGTTCAACAATAGCCCCGCTGAGGGAATCTGCTGATTCTGCTGCCCGATCGAGGATCAAACCGGCTGGGTCCTGGCCCAGGCTGTCGGGGTACCACCGGGACAGATTCTGGTGACTGGCCGACAGGGCGCCACCACCGCCAGTGCAAGGAGCGGTGCCGAAGACGAGCCCCAGTTTGTTGTCCTTGAAGAGTGCCGCGAACATGTCTGCGCTTGAGTAAGACAGCGCATCGACAAGTAACGCTTTTGGCAACTGTGCGAGTGGTTGTGTCCCGGTGTTGTCCAGTACTTCGGTATTGGAATGGAGCTCGCCAGAAAGATAAAACTGTTCCAGTGAGGGGCGCCAGCGCCGAAAATAGTAGTAGTCGCGGGCGAGTTGTCCCGTTTGTTCAGTAGCCAGTAGTTGAAAGGGCGTTTGCCATGCGGTTGCGCCCAGCAGCGCGGCGCAGCGTTCTGCGGCAGCAACATCACCACCGGGCGTATTGCGAACATCCAGTATCAGTGCCGCGACGCAAGGCATTGCTTCATACAGCGCTTTCAGTTGGCGATCGGTATGGGTGAAAAAGCGCCGAATGCGGATGTAGCCATATTCCTGCTTCTCGTAGTTGATTACTCGTGCCTGTATAAATTCATCGCCACCCGGAACCTGGCCCTCGCTGTAGTTACTTGGCGAGGTTGCCTTGACGAAATCGATCTGGTCTGGTGCCTTCGATCGGTAGAGTTTGTGCGTTCTGGCCAGCGTGGCGTCCAGATCAGCCGCCTCGATGAGATCGTCTGCTGGCCCGGATGTGCCCTCTTGCCAGTGAAAAGATTTGTCGTGCACCTCGCCGCTGGCGTCCTTGTAGGTGACAACAACCCGTTCTTCGAGAGGGGCAAGCGTGAGGCTCAGG
>CAYGNA010000385.1:0-4306 GCA_964351065.1 uncultured Pseudomonadales bacterium | reverse complement strand
GGTGACGAAGTTTTCCACAAGTCTGCTCCCCTCAAACGACGTTACAGGCTGTAAACGGTTTTGCCACCAACGATAGTCTGCGTCACCCTGGTTTTTAGCAGTTCATCTGGCGGCACCTGCATGATGTCCTTATCGAAGATCGTGAAGTCTGCCAGCTTGCCTGCCTCGATCGAACCCTTGAGATGTTCTTCAAAAGCGCCGTAAGCAGCGTGCAATGTAGAAGCGCGTAGTGCCTCGCCACGAGAAAGTATCTGGCTGGGTTCGTAACCACCTGGTGGTTCGCCTGCCAGGGTTTGCCGGGTGACCAGCGAGTAGAAAGAAGCAATGGGGTTAATGGGCTCCACCGGAACGTCTGTACCATTGACGAGCACGGCCCCGCTGTCGATCAGTTTGCGCCAGACGTAGGCACCTTCGATAATTCGCTCGGGCCCAAGTCGATCAATGGCCCAGGGGCGATCAGAACTCATATGTATTCCCTGCATCGCTGGTATGACACCAAGCGCTGCAAACCTGGGTATGTCCGGGTCCGAAATGTGCTGGGCGTGCTCGACGCGAAAGCGAACGCCCTGGTCGCGGCCTTCAAACACGGTATCGTAAATATCAAGCACCTCGCGGTTTGCCCGATCGCCAATGGCATGGATACCAACCTGAAAGTTGTGTGCAAATGCGCGTCGTGTCACGTCCAGCATAAATTCTGGCGACATGGTTGGCAGGCCAACGTGATCGGCGCGATCCGAATAGGGCGCCAGCAGCCATGCACCGCGCGAGCCAAGTGCGCCGTCTGCTACCAGTTTCACAGCACGAATCGTGAGGCGGTCATCACCCAGACCTATCTCCGGGCCTTTTTTGAACCAGTTGTCCAGCAGTGCGCGGTCTCTGCCAGCCAGCATTATCCAAAGCCGTGCGGTCAATTTGCCTTCCGCCAGGAACTGTTTGTAGAGCGCAATCTCGGCCTCGCCGCTCCCGGCGTCCTGGAAACTGGTGATGCCAAAGCGGGCCATTTCCTCAAGCGCAAGTTCGAGTGCCAGTGCAGCCTGCTGCTGCCCAGGCTCGGGGATGTGTTGTCGAATGACGCCCTGCGCAACCTCATTGAAGATGCCCGTTGGCTGGGAAAGCTCATCCTTGATGATTTCACCATCACCGGAAAACTCGGTTTCAGCAGTGACACCGGCGATTTCCATGGCAAGTGCGTTTGCCATTGCAGCGTGGCCACTGGCGTGGACAAGGTATACAGGATTGTTCGGCGAAACAGCGCTGAGCTTCTCGTGGGTCTGGAATCCTTTGACCAGTCGTTCCGGTTGTGGGCTCCACTTGCTCTGGTGCCAGCCGCGGCCCAGAATCCAGTCGCCGGGCGCTGCTCTTGTTGCAGCGTCGGCAACCAGTTTGACTATCTCGTCAAAATTGCGAGCGGCAGAGAGGTCAAGGTTAAGTTTGGAGAAGCCAAGGCTCATGATGTGGCCGTGGCCCTCAATCATGCCAGGCGTCAGGGTTCGCCCGGCCAGGTCAAGTGGCTCGGTCTCTGCTGTCACATACCGCCGGGCTGCTTTCAGCCCGCCAACAAAAAGGATTTTCCCATCCCTGACAACTATCGCTTCAGCACGCGGCATCTCCTCGTTCACGGTGTAAATAGTGCCACCGTAGATCAGTAGATCCGCGTTCGAGGGTGAGGTCAGTGCAAGCAATACAACCAGTGCGAGAAGCAGCGGGGCAGAAAATTTAGTCATCAGATCTCTCTCGAATCTCTCAAAGTGAAATGAAATTAGGTCGAGTGAGTGAGGGCGATGCCAGCGTAACGAGTTCGCTGTGGAAAAGCCATAGGCGCATGCTAACGACTGCTATCAGCTCTTTAGTGCGGGTATTACCTCATGCAGGTAAGCCTCCAGTGCTTCCTTGCTCCAGGGTGCGCGCAATGCAATGTTTACCATACTGGCGCCTGCTGCCTCGTATTGCCTGATACGCTCAACTGCCTGTGCGGGTGTGCCCAGTAGTGCACCGCCTTCGATCCGTGCAGCGGCAGCACCCCAGGCAGTTTTGAGTTTCTGCCGCTCAACTTCGGCACCTTTTTCATCAACCGACAGATTGAACATCAGGTTGATTGAGCGCTGTACGGTCTTTGGATCACGCCCCTGTTTTTCGCACCACTCGTCCAGCACACCGTTCAGGCGCGCGAAATTTTCGGGTGTGGTGTAGGCGGCGTTCCAGCCATCAGCGTGTTTGGCAACAATTTTGAGGGTCTTCTTTTCGCCGAGGCCACCAATCCAGATTGGCAACCTTGACTGGACAGGTTTCGGCAGGTTGGAAGCATTGTCGACCCAATAGTGTTTGCCCCTGAATGTGGTTCTGTCCTGGTCAAGCAGTCCGCGAATAATCGTGCTCGCCTCATCCAGCATATCGAGTCTTGTGCCCACGGCCGGAAAATCATAGCCATAAGCCCGGGCTTCCTGTTCATGCCAGCCAGCACCCAGGCCCAGTTCGAATCGGCCATTGGAAATATGGTCAAGCGTAGCCGCGGCCTTGGCGATGGTTGCGGGGTTGCGGTAGCCAACATAAAACACGAGGCACCCCAGGCGTGCCCGGCTGGTATCAGCAGCCAATGCGCCCAGTGTTGTCATCGCTTCAAAATGATCCACGGTGCCACCCGCCGGTGGCGCTTCGTAAAAGTGATCCCAGGCGGAGATCCAGTCAACGTGCTGGTCGAGCTTTTTCCAGAGTGCGCGCATGGTTGCCATGGACATGTTCTGTTGGCCAACGTGAACACCGAGTGCAAGCGTCATGGTGAGTCTCCCTGGTACTGTTTCGAAATTAATGCTGCCAGTACTTCATCTATCGTAGGTGTTTCCTGGTCCTTGAAACGGGCGAGGCGATTGAAGGTGTCCGCGGCCGCAAGGTGAAAGCCGTCACTCAGGCTGGCGCCTGCGAATGTCGCGGCTATTTCTTCCATCTCACCCACAAACCGCCAGGCTTTGGCAGTATTGCTGGTGACGCGTTGATGGGTTTGCGCGGTGAATGTTTCCCCCCACTGCTTTTCGAGATCTGCACGCACACCCTCTTTCTCTGCTACGCCAAGAATCGCAGACAGCAACGCCGTGCTTCCCTTGGTATATGCAGCAAACACCATCTTAAGTGCGGATGCGGCGCCGATCTGATCAGAAACTATATTGGTCAGTAGTGGTGAATCCCTGAATATTGCGGCAATGACCTCGGCGTGCTCGCCGGCGAGGTGCAGTGTCGTGCCAGCGGAGCGCTGCCAGGCCGGGCCGCCAATGATGCCCCCATCCACATACGTGGCTCCCCGGGCAGTAATCACCTCACCGATCGCGCGCGCCCGATTCGGCGCTATCGCATTGCCGTCAAGGTAGAGTCCGCTAAAGCCGTTAGCTGCAACATCTGCGGCAACATACTCTGCGCTCGCGGGTGGGCACACGCTGAGAATCACGTCAGCTGCAGCAACCAGGTCTTCGAGTTTGCCGCAGTCCTCAAGCCCTGCATTTGCCGCCCGTTTGTGTGTGGCGCCAGAGCGTTCGAAACCCGCCCAGATTACCGTGTGTCCATTGCCCGCTGCAGCGGCGCCAACTGAAGCGCCCATGGCGCCAGGATTGATTAGCCCAATTGTGGTCATGTGCCCAGTTCCAGTCAGTTGTTCAAGTGCGCCCAAACAATACCACTCCCTTTCCTGAAGCGGTAAAGTTCGTCGCATTGAAATGAATACAAATGGCGAGCGGGCCTTATGGATCAGGTGGCAATTGAGACGTTTACACCGGCAGTAAAAGCCGCCATCTTCAGGCGCCTGGGAGTTGACGGCAGCAAGGCGCTAGACCTTGGCGGCTTCGAGAGTTTTGTGTTTTTGCGACAGGATACCAATACGATTCTGCGCATTACCCACATTGGGCACCGAACGCTTGAAGCGTTAATGGGTGAGATCGACTTCATCGCTCATCTCTTCCGGGCCGGAGCATCTGTATGCCTGCCGGTTTGTCCAGATGGTCGCTCACTGGCTGTGCCATTCGATGATTTTGTTGTTACTGAATTCGAACGGGCACAAGGGCAAACAATTACCGAATCTGATTGGCAGCCCGCGCTGTTCGAGGAATGGGGCCGATCAATGGGGCAGTTTCACCGCTTGTCGCACAGCTATGTGCCGGGCAATTCAGCCTGGCGGCGAAAAAACTGGTACAGCGACCCCAACTTTAGTATTGAGGGGCGACTGCCTGCTGATGAGCCAGTGGTTGTAAGTATGGGCGAGCGTTACCGGGCACGGCTGGCAGAGTTGCCGGCCGACGGCAAATCATATGGTTTGATTCATGGA
>CAYGNA010000384.1:0-4340 GCA_964351065.1 uncultured Pseudomonadales bacterium | reverse complement strand
GTCCAGGGCCTGATGAAGGCCCTTAGAGGAGACTAAAGATGAGTTTAAGCAACGTATTTAACCTGTCTGGATCAGCGCTGCATGCACAAAACGTTCGGCTGAATACCATCGCCCTGAACATCGCCAATGCAGATTCTGTTGCGGGTTCTCCAGAGACAACGTTTCGCGCCCAGATACCGGTCTTCCGTGCCGTTTACGATGAGCAGCAAGGCTCCCATGGTGTAGGTGTCCGTGTTGTCGGCATTGTGGAGGATACATCTGTGCCTCGCAAGCAGTACATGCCGGAAAACCCCATGGCGGATGGTGATGGCTTCATCTACATGCCGAACATTAATGCCGTGGAGCAGATGTCAAACATGATGAGCGCCTCACGTTCTTTCCAGGTCAACATCGAAATGATGAATACAGCCAAGGAACTCATGATGCGAACTCTGACGATCGGACAGTAAGGAGAACCCCCATGGAGAAAATCAGTTCGCTTGAAACGCTTTTCCCGGCACCGGCAGCAACGCAAGCACGGGGAAAGTCTGATTTGGGCCAGGAGGATTTCATGGCACTGCTGGTTGCTCAGCTGGAAAACCAGGACCCGGGCAAACCCATGGATAATTTCGATTTTCTGTCGCAGATCGCCCAGTTTGGCATGGTTGATGGTATCCAGAACCTGCAGGGGTCGTTTAGCGAGGTGGCAGATTCGTTTCGTACCGGGCAGCTTATCCAGGCGACGGGGTTGCTGGGTCGACAGGTGGTGGCCGATTCACCTACCGCAATGTTGGCAGCAGATGGCTTTATTGAAGGCACTATAGACGTGCCCGCAGGGTCCGCCAACATTTCGATTGAGGTGACGACGGCAAACGGCGAGCGCGTCTGGGCCGAAACCCTGCCCGCCGGACAGGCTGGCCTGCAGCCTTTCCTGTTTGAGGGTAAGCGCTCTGACGGCAGGGAGTTGCCGGCCGGTTCTTACACCGTGAGCGCAACAACCCAGGTAGCCGGGCAGACCCAGGTATTGACGGTGAACACGCTGAACCGCGTAGAGAGCGTCAGCGTTGATGCCACGGGTGAGCTGTCCCTTGCCCTGTCAAATGGTGAAGAAGTCGGTTTCCACAGTATCGAAGAATTCAAGTAAGCAGATTACCCAAAGGAGCATTTATATGGCATTCGAAACGGCAGTTTCCGGTATCAAGGCGGCATCAACTGATCTCAGCATTATAGGTAACAACGTCGCGAACAGTTCAACGACAGCGTTCAAGGCATCGAGCGCTCATTTTGCTGATGTCTTTACCTCCAGTCTGCTTGGCACCGGCAGTAACCAGGTGGGCAAAGGGGTGTCGCTGGCAAGTGTTGGCCAGGACTTTGGTCAGGGTAACATCACTTTCACCAGCAACTCGCTGGATATGGCTATCAACGGCAGCGGTTTTTTCGTGCTGAGTGATGAGGGTGCGACGCTTTACTCAAGATCCGGCAATTTCCACGTGGATAAAGAGGGCTATATCGTTGGTAGTGGTGGTAATCGGCTGCAGGGGATTCAGGCCACGCCCAGCGGTGAACTCGTTGGGCAGGTTGGTGACCTGTTGATAGATTCTTCCCTCATAGACCCACGCCCAACCCAGCGAATTGACCTGGGCGTGAACCTGGACTCAAGGAAGGCAGGTGCGCTGGTGCCCTGGGGCGGACCTTATGACGCGTTTGCCTCACCCCCCACCGCACCGTCCCCAGACATGTTCAACTCGTCCACTTCTCTCACGGTTTACGACGGGCAGGGTGTGCCGCACGCGATGAGCCTGTATTTTGTGAAGTCCGCCACGCCAAACGAGTGGGATGTCCACTCGATGATTGACGGTGTCACAGTGGCTGGACCAGACACGATCACCTTTCAGTCGAACGGCCAGTTTGATCCGACCACATTGCCGGTTGCGATCAACATTGCTGGCTGGGCGCCAATGAATCCCAACGGTCTGCCCTCTGGCGCAGGGGTGCAGGCGTTCACACTTGATCTGTCGACGACTTCCCAGCTTGGCAGCGATTTTGCCGTTTCAACCATTGAGCAGGATGGCTATAGCTCCGGTCAGTTGCGTGGACTCGAGATTGACAACGCTGGCGTCATGTTTGCGCGCTATACCAACGGGCAGTCGCGCGAGTTTGCCCAGGTAATGCTGGCAAATTTCAAGAACCCGAATGGATTGCAGGCCACCGGTGACACAGCATGGTCTGAGACGGCAGCAAGCGGCGTGCCGGTCATTGGTATTGCGGGCACATCTGGCATGGGCACAATTCAATCAGGCGCACTGGAAGACTCCAACGTTGAACTGACTGAGCAACTGGTTCGCATGATTGTCGCCCAACGCAACTTCCAGGCGAACGCCCAGATGATTCAGACGGAAGATGCGGTTACCCAGACCATTATCAACCTTCGCTAGATTAGCTAGTTAAGCCTGGAGGAGAGGTTTTATGGACATCATGGTTCGCCTCGCGATGTCTGGTGCAAGAGACACCATGCTCGCGCAGTCGGTAAACGCGCAGAATCTGGCGAATGCGAGTACGCCTGGTTTTCGCGCAGACCTCGTGAAGTTCACCAGCGAACAGACCACCGCGGGTGAAATCTCCCGGGTTGTGAACAGTGTTGATCTGCGGCACGGCGAGTTGCGGACAACCAACCGCACCCTGGATGTTGCGGTCAATGGTGACGGCTGGATGACAGTTCAGGCTGGTGATGGTGGTGAAGCGCTGTCGCGGCGCGGTGACCTGCAGATTAACGGTCAGGGGCAGTTAACCAATGGTGCGGGCCTGCCCATTGTTGGCAACAATGGACCCGTCGCACTCCCGCCGTTTGCCGAGATTGAGATTGGCTCGGACGGCACGATCTCGATATTGCCACTGGGGCAGGGACCCAATGCGCTGGCGGTTGTGGACCGCATTCGCCTTGTCCAGGCTGATCCGAATGGGCTCGAAAAAGGCCTGGATGGGTTGCTGCGTCTGAAGGAAGGTTTTGCTGCCGTACCAGACCAGGAAGTAGAACTGGTATCGGGAACATTGGAAGGCAGCAATGTCAATCCAATTGAATCGCTGGTGCGCATGATCGATCTTGCCCGCCAGTTTGAATCCCAGGTGAAGATCATGGACACCGCCGAGACCAATGACCAGTCGCTCGCCTCTGTCATGCGTCTCACCTGAGAATGGTATCCCTCAAGGAACAAGAATTAACAGGAGCTAAATCATGAACCAGGCGCTTTGGATTGCGAAGACAGGTCTCGAGGCCCAGCAGAACAAGATGTCGACGATAGCTAACAACCTGTCGAATGCGTCAACCGCCGGCTTCAAGCGCTCGCGCGCCGTGTTTGAAGATCTGCTATACCAGAATGTGAGGCAGGTGGGGGCGCAGTCCTCGCAGGACACGCAGCTCGCCTCAGGATTTATGCTCGGTATGGGGGTCCGGACGGTTGCAACAGAAAAAATCTTCAGTCAGGGAGCGCTGGTGCAGTCGGAAAATCCACTGGATGTTGCTATCCAGGGCCGCGGCTTCCTGCAGGTCTTAAGGCCCGATGGCACCCTGTCTTACACGCGTGATGGTGCTTTTCAGGTGAACAACCAGGGGCAGATGGTGACCTCGAGCGGGTATGTGGTTCAGCCCGTAATTAACATTCCGCAAAACGCGGTGGCGGTGAATATTGGTAGTGATGGCACGGTTAGCGTGAGTTTGCCTGGCCAGGCACAACTACAACAGGTTGGATCGATTCAGCTTGCCGACTTTATCAATCCGTCAGGACTGCAGCCAATGGGTGAAAACCTGTTCCTTGAGTCGGGTTCAAGCGGGGCGCCACAGCTTGGTACCCCGGGACTGGCTGGTCTCGGCACGTTACAACAAGGATTCACGGAATCATCCAACGTTAACGTCGTGGAAGAACTCGTGAACATGATCGAAACGCAGCGGGTCTATGAGATGAATTCCAAGGCAATCTCAACGACTGACCAGATGCTTCAGTTCGTCACCAATAACCTGTAGGGCTAACGCATGAGATTGTTGACTGTCTGTTTTTCCATTGCCTTGGTCAGTGGTTGTGCGTCGGCACCGCCGCCTCAGCGACCGGCCCCTTACCCGCATTTTGCGGATGCGCCAGTGGTGGCGATGCCTGTTACCGGCGGGATCCAGAGTAACTCACAGGAGTTGTTCGCCGACATTCGTGCGCGCCAGGTTGGCGATATCCTGATTATCGAGCTCGAGGAATACACCGATGCCGAAAAGAGCAGCAGCACCAGCATTGCCAAGAACAGCAGCAACAGCATTATCAACCCGGTACTGGCAGGGCGAACACGGGTCATTGGTAATGGATCCAACCTGGATTTTC
>CAYGNA010000383.1:0-4356 GCA_964351065.1 uncultured Pseudomonadales bacterium | reverse complement strand
ACCTGCGACTCATCACGGAGAATCCAATGCGCCTCGCAATATCGGGCCAACCATCTGCAACGAGGTCTTCCCCCATTGACTGTCCTGCCAACACTGCCGCAAAGTTCTCTCGTCTGGCGCGCTGCCAGCCTTCACTCTGTCCCTGGTACCACGCAGGGTCTGTCGGTTTATTGCCGCGCAGGTCAACCGATGAGGGCGTGCGTTGAAAGACGTAAAGCTGCGCCGCGTGTTTACCCAGGAAAGGCACACACTGAATAGCCGTTGCACCGGTGCCAATAATCGCAACCCGCTTGTCGGCGAGTTTGGTCAGGCCGCCGGTATGATCGCCCCCTGTATAGTTGTAGTCCCAGCGCGATGTGTGAAACGTGTGGCCCTTAAAATCCCTGATACCCGGAATACCGGGTAATTTTGGCCGGTTTGCCGGCCCCGTTGCCTGGATCACAAATCGTGCCCTGATATTGTCACCCCGCATGGTCGAAACCTGCCAGCGCTGGCCTTCTTCCTGCCACCGCACCTCGGTAACCCGGGTCTGGAAAATGGCGTTGTCATACAGCCCAAAATAATTGCCGACCCGCTGGGTGTGCTCAAAGATCTCTGGTGCGTAGGCGTACTTTTCTTTGGGCATATAACCCGTTTCTTCCAGCAGCGGCAGGTAACAGTAGGACTCGATATCACACTGGGCACCCGGATAACGATTCCAGTACCAGGTACCACCAAAATCGCCACCCGCTTCAATAATTCGAAAGTCTGTGATGCCGCGCTCTTTTAAGCGGGCCGCTGCCATAAGGCCGCTGAAACCGGATCCAATGACCGCTACTTCAATTTCAATATCAAGCGGTTCCCGCTCAAAACCAGGCTCAACATAGGGGTCGTCGTCCGCGTAATGGGCATATTCTTCCGCCGCTTCAAGGTATTGCGCCTCACCGTCCTCACGTATGCGCTTGTCCCGTTCGGTCCGGTATTTTTGGCGCAATGCCTCGGGATCAAAATCCAGATCAGGGAAAAGGTTATGCAGTCTCTCGCGTTCGCTGGCCACAGGCCCTCCTTCTATCGACGTCTTGAATTCTTATGTCGGCTTAGCTTGTGTTTGCTCTAACCACGACTACCAGGCATATGCCTCGGGTGCCTCTCCGCCCGGTCCGGGGAACACCTGATCGATGCGCGCCCTGATCTCGGCAGGGATCACCATTTGAACACCGCGTAGCGCACTCTCAAGTTGGGCCATGGTACGCGGACCAATGATTGGTGAGGTTACGTCCGGGTTAGAGGCAACCCAGGCAATAGCAACATCAGCAGGGTGTTCACCCAATTCGCTACAAATCTCTGCATACGCAGCAAGCTGCTGGCGTCGCGTTTCATCTGCGCCGCTTAATAGTCCGCGGCTTCGCTTGCCATCTTCAGCAACGCCACCCGCTGCCGCAAGCAGGCCACCCCCCAGGGGACTGTATGGAATAAACCCAAGCCCATAATCGCGACAGGCTGGAATGACTTCCAGTTCGACCGTGCGGTTCAGCAGGCTGTAGACACTTTGTTCTGAGACTGGCCCCAGGAAATGGCGCGATTTTGCACTTTCACAGGCTTTTGCAATCTGCCAGCCGGCATAGTTGCTGGTGCCAACGTAAATCACTTTGCCCTGGGCGATGAGCGTTTCATACGCCTGCCAGATTTCTTCGAAAGGTGCAGATCGATCGACATGGTGCATTTGGTATAGATCAATATAGTCAGTGTTGAGGCGCTTCAAGCTGGCATTACAGGCTTCGACAATATGTTTGGCTGACAGCCCTCGCTGGTTGGGCCCAACCCAGGAGCCACTCGCTTTGACAGGATCTTTTGAGCCAAACTCATTAGGCGGACTAAAACACTTGGTAGCGAGCACAATTTCCTCGCGTTTACTGCCAGCGGCAAAATAGCGCCCCAGCAGTGACTCGGTGATACCCGCGTTGTAGTTGTCCGATGTATCAATCAGATTCAGGCCACGCTCCACTGCAGCGTCCAGAATGGCGAAACTGTCCGCTTCATCAGTCAACCAGCCAAAGTTGACTGTACCAAGGGCGAGCGGCCCAACACGGAGCGCGGTGCGCCCAAGGCGTCGATAGTGTGAACTGACTTCGTAAGGCATGTTTTCTCCCTCTGACTTTCTTGCATGATTAAAACTTGCATGTTTAAAAATTTGAGCATCCGATCACCTGGTAGCGCGGATGCAAACCGAGAATCCTACCTTACAACGCGCGTTTTTGCTTTCAGATGCCATCCCGCTTTTTACAAGAACAACTGGACAAGAACAACTGGACAAGAACAGCTGGACACGGACAGCGTCGCCATGAGCAGGCCTGACCAATTCTCCGGAATATGGCACTATGGCGAAAACAAAACCTCAGCCCAAAGGAAAGAAAGAGCCATGAACCTGTCGGAATACGGTGTATACCCGGATGTGGATAACCTGATGTCAGACATCAGGAAGTATGATCTCCAGGACCACATCATTGAGCTCGAAGCTTATGGAATGACGGTGGTACCGCCAGAGAAGATGCACTCGAGCCCTGGCTTTATCGAACGACTACGTGACGCCATTCTGCGAACCTGCGAAAAACGTAACGGCATCACCATAGACGACTACCGCACGGCCACGGCGCCACCAGAAGCGGGCAAAAACGGCTGGGATTTGCTCGAAGAAGATGACGTCTTCGTCGAAGCTGCCATCAACCCGGTTAACCTGACACTGGTACGCTGGCTGCTTGGTCAGAGTGCTGTATTTTCAGGACAAACCTGGATTATCAAAAGCCAGGGCGGTAGAGGCCTCGGCCTGCACAGTGACTCGCACGGCATCCCTCCCGGGGCGGGACACATTGCTCACATGTGCAATGCGTCCTGGATCTGCACAGACTATGAGAGTGCAGCAGATGGCCCCACCGTGTTTGTGCCCGGTAGCCACCGCTACGGCCGTGCCACCCTGCCCCACGAGGCTGACCTGACCAACACACCCTTCAAGTTTGTACCGCTCATCGCCAAAGCCGGGTCGCTGGCGATCTGGAACGGCGCAACCTGGCATGCTGCCGAGGCAAGAACCAACCCCGGTCTCCGGGTAACCCTGGTGCAGAACTATATGCGCAGCTACATGCGACCCCAGCATCTGTACGACACTGACACTTCACCGCAACTGCTGCAGAAATATCCCGAACTGGCCAGGGTGATAGGCGAGCCTTTGTATCCTTATGCGGATAACCAAAATCCTGACCCAAAGCGCATTGCGCCGTTCATGAGAACAGGTACTGACCCGTTTGCCTGAGATTCAAACCTGTCCACTCATCAATTCACTGATCCTGACTCGCGTCAGTGGATCAGTGAATCAAGTAACGCTGCAGTTTACTTTTAGCCCCAGGACTGCGTTTTGCGCCTGCGAGTGAAACCCAGCGCAAACAAACCCAACCCCAGCAGGGCCAACAAAGGTGGCTCCGACACGGAAGCGCCACTACCACTACTGTTAACCGACGTGATAAATACTTCCGGCACGTCCGATTGCTGACCTGTATAAAGGCCATTGCGGTTCCGATGTATAAAGAAAGATGAGGAAGCACTGTCGATAATTGAGTTATCAAAGGCCTGGGTATCTATGTTGTCCAGTGCAGCAAACAGGCCTCCATCAACATTCTGGATCGTAAACAGGATTTGGTTATCCCAGGCCCCCGGGAGCCCCAACTCTTCATCCAAATCCCTGAACAGGAGGAAAGCCAGCGTATCAATCCCGTTAACATCAGTACCGTTTCTGACAACCTGGGTCTCATACATTGAAAAATCTGCCAGGCCTCCATAAGAAGCAGATAGCAATGTAAAAGACTGTCCACCGGAGAAGCCTGGCAAACTGTAATCAGTCACGAAAGATGTCGAAGTATCAAAACGAAACTGGAAGTCATACGCCTCACCGATCATACCGTTTGACACGAGATCGCTCTGAGCCGTCAGGTACTTCTGGTAGGGATTGCCGCCGTAGTAGTAGACATTGTCCTGCATGACGCCCGTAAAACGAACATCAAAAACCGTTGCTGAGGCCCACTGGGTAACGGATGCTAACAACAGAAACATTACCGGGACCAGTTTCGATTTAACTGAATTTTTCACAACACTCACACCTCTGGCTCGAAAAAGAACTTTCAAAACAAGACGACTTCGAACAAACCGGTTGCGACATATCTGTTCACCACCGATTCCCAAACATACATACACTTGTAGAAAAGCAAAAATCGGGCCAAATGAATAAATTCACCATTTTTCAGTACCTTGATGAGCTCTCTACGCGAATATCCGGGCAGGTCTGTAAAAGACTTCAACACCCCCGATTGGGGGTGGGGGGTATGGAGG
>CAYGNA010000382.1:0-4362 GCA_964351065.1 uncultured Pseudomonadales bacterium | reverse complement strand
GGTACGGGCTGTCCAGGTTCTGCCTGATGATATCGAGGCTGGCGTTATCGAGTTGCCGCAGCGACATTTCGCCCAGCTTGCGCTTCTGGATACTCACAACCAGGTTGGAGAGATACATGCGGCGTATGACAAATGCGCTGACAATCCAGCCGATCATGAGAACGGTTAACAGTAGCAGGAAGTATTTGGGCTCCCAGCCAAGATAGTGCGACACAATATACAGGCACATCCCGGCAAGGCCGCCCGAGAATGGATCAACAATGCCTTCAATAAATGGCATGCCCCGGTTGCGCTGGCGGTCGGGCAATACCTGGAACAGGATCGACACGCTTGGACGCCACACGGCAGACTGCAATACAAAGCGCATGGCATTGGTGAAGACCATCACCACAAATATGGTGGCAGTTTCTGCGCCGGTCAGTTCCAGCACGCTCACTGCGGTTGAACCTGTCGCAATCACAATGGGGAAGGCAATAACACCACCCAGGATGCCAAACCGCCGCAGGAACGGCGCAAACATCAACACCATGGCAATGCCGGTGACCAGTCCTACCACCGCAAAAAACTGACCAAGGAACTCGGCCAGTTCACGCTGTTCGGGGAACTGCGCAGACGCATAGCTGTAAAAGGCCACGTCGAGGAAGAAGTAGGCAAAAATGTAGGCGGCGTAACACAGCGTAATCAGCTTGACGTAGGGGATGCGGACAATTGCCAGCATGCGCCCATGGTCGTGCTCTTCGCTCATCTCCTCGTTGGTTCTCAGCAGTTGGGCGCGGAAGCGCCTTACGGTGAGTTGAACAATCACAAACACCAGGCCGGTGGCGAGTGCTGCTACCAGCAATAAGTCGAGTACGCCCATGTAATTCAAGAGCAGGGCGATGGACAAACCGCCTACCATTTCTGCCAGGAATTCACCCGAGCGTGTCAGCCCAACCAGACGTTTGCTTTGCCGAACGTCCAGCAACCTGGGCAGGAGCGCGGCAAACTGCAGGCTGAAAAGCATGCTGACAATCTCAAAAAAGAGCGGCAGTACAAAAATCAGTGATGTGCTGTCAGTAACGCCCAGCGCAATCCGTAGCGTCATGAGGCCGGCCAGCACGGTACCCAGTACGGTAAACAGGTAACCCGCGACGGACATGGATTGTGTAAGGCGATCAATAGCCACAGTAACAATGGGGCTGATCATCAACAGAATGGCAACCAGCGCAAGCTGATCTGAACCAAATGCCTCGAGGAACAGGGTATAGGCACAAACCCTGATCATGCCGGTGGCGATCCCCGCCATAAACATGTTGCTGAACAACAGGGCCGAGACTGCCTGCTCATCTGGCCGCACGCCAAGCCACAGCAGAATCTGGCTGAAAACTGACGGCGATTTTCGCTCGGTATTGGCTGTGCTCAAGGTGTTGTGCTCCGACGTGGGGATCATTATGCGGGATTGAGGTGGCAGGGGCGAGTCCGACAGTAGTGGTCTTGAAAGCACGTTCAGAAAGGGTGGTTTTACAGGGTGGGTCGCGGGCGATGAATCTGATAATCTCGATGTCAATTTCGAGGGGAGTGTTCTGATGTCTGAAGTGGGTAGTGAGTCCAACCCGTTGCGGGTGGCGGTTATCGGTTCTGGCCCGGCCGGGTTCTACACGATAAGCAACTTTCTGAAGTACCCGGATATCGCGGTTGAGATCGACATGTATGATCGCCTGCCAACACCTTTTGGTCTGGTTCGCGGCGGCGTTGCACCGGATCACCAGAAGGATAAGTCGGTCACCCGTGCTTACGATAAAAGTGCTCGCTCTCCGAACTTCCGGTTTTTTGGCAATGTGGAGTTTGGCAAACATGTAACCCTGGCTGACCTGCAGCAGCATTACCACCAAATCATGTTTACCACTGGTGCCCAGGTCGACCGCAGCCTGGATATTCCAGGCGAGGACCTGATCGGGAGTCACTCTGCGACGGATTTTGTTGCCTGGTATAACGGCCATCCTGACTTTGCAAATTTGCAGTTTGATCTTTCGCAGGAAAGCGTTGCCATTGTGGGGATGGGTAATGTAGCGGTTGATGTTGCCCGGATGCTCTGCCTCTCGGATGACGAACTCAAGGTCACGGACATGGCCGACTATGCTATTGAGGCTCTACGCAACAGCAACGTAAAGCAGATATACATGCTGGGACGTCGGGGACCCGCGCAGGCTGCATTCACGCCACCGGAAATCAAGGAACTGGGAGAACTGGCCGAGGCGGATGTGGTTATTTCGGCAGCTGAGGCAGCGCTTGATCCTGAAAGTCGTACCGATATGGAAGCGGGTGGTGACAAAAACGTGATCAAGAACGTGGCAACCATTGAAGAGATTGCTGCCACAGCGCCCAGCGGTAAACCGAGTCAATTGACGATTCGGTTCCTGGTCTCGCCAACGGAACTCATCGGGGACGAAACCGGACATGTAAAAGCCATCAGGCTTGCCAAAAATGAACTCTACCGCGCTGACGATGGTTCGCTGCGTTCGCGGACCACGGGTGAAACTGAAGAACTCCCTGTTGGGCTCGTATTCCGCTCGGTTGGTTATCGTGGCGTTGCCCTCAAAGATGTGCCATTCAACGAAAGTTGGGGCAGCCTTTATAACGAGGCGGGCAGGGTGACAGACGAAGACGGTAACCTGGTGACAGGCCTTTACTGCGCTGGATGGATCAAGCGTGGGCCAAGCGGCGTGATTGGCACCAACAAGACAGATGCGCAGGAAACCGTTGCCTGTATGGTTGAAGACCTGAAAGCGGGCAAAATGTTGTCTCCCGCTCAGCCTGAGGTTGCTGCGGCCGAACAGTTGGTTGCCGAGCGCCAGCCTGAATTTGTCAGCTATGACGACTGGAGCCGCATTGACGAAGTGGAACAGGCAAAAGGCGCCGCAGAGGGCAGGCCAAGAGTCAAGTTGACTGCGGTAGCAGACATGCTCGCAGCGCTGGGTAAATAAACGGGATACGACATAATGATCTGGAGGATCAGTCGATGAAAAAACTTTTTGCAGTGATTACGCTGGTCTGGTCGGTTGGCGTCTATGCAGATGTCCCGGTTGTGCCCACCCCCGACGACGCAATGCCCGCCGCAATCCAGGGTAAAGCGGGTCCGCTGCGAGGTAATGATCTTGCCTATTATGCGGCCAACCCCGGAACCAAGGGGTACCTAGCGGTTCCGGCCAGCAAAGAGAAGAAAGGAGCGGTCATCCTGATTCATGAGTGGAATGGCCTGACCCAGCGCATTAGGGAAACTGCAGATGCGTTTGCCGCAGAAGGGTATGTTGCGTTGGCGGCGGATCTTTATGCAGGCCGGACAGGCAGTAATCCGGAAGAGAACATGGCGCTGGTGAGGGAGTCGCTGGCGAACATGGATGAGATCGTCGCCAACCTGAATGCGGGTGTGAACTACCTGAAAAGCCGTGACGACGTGAACGGGCAGGTGGCGGCCATCGGCTGGTGTTATGGAGGCGGTGTTGCTCTCTCTTTTGCGCTGGGCAGTGACAATCATGAGGGTACCGCCATCTTCTACGGTCGCCTGCTGGATGACCCGGAACAAATGAAGCATATCCACCACGAGGTTTACGGTACTTTTGCTGGCCAGGATCGTGGACCGAGCCCGGCGCAGGTTGACGGGTTTGTCGAGGCGTTGCGCAAGGCGGGTGTGCCCAATGATGTGCATATTTACGATGAGGTTAACCACGGTTTCTGGCTGCACGTCGATCGCAACCCGGCAGTAGCGTCAGGCCCGGCGCTGGACGCCTGGCAGCGGCTGAAGGCCTATCTTCAGCGAACCATTAGCAGTGGCGAGTCATCTCGATGACAGACGAGTTTGCCGCTTACAAAGCGCAGTTTGACGCCAACCCGTATCACCGGTACCTGGGTATAACCGTTGTTGAACAAGCCGATGGCTATGGGAAGATTGTGCTCAGGAAAGGTGAAACGACGCCGGGTGGTATAGGCGGTAGCGTTCATGGTGGTGTACTTGCGGCCATGGTTGATATCGCCATGCTGGTTGCCATCTTTCCCATGCAAGCGGGTGAGCAGCCCGCGGGCACAGCAGAACTTGGGATAACCTACCTTCGGCAGGCGCACGGCGATAACATTTTTGCCGTTGCGACCGTGGTAAAGCGGGGGCGTCGCATCTCCCTCGTTGAAGTAGATATCACCGATGACGAAGGGCGCCTGTGCGCGCGCGGACGCACGCTCTACGCATTTCGGTAGCTGCACCGCTCCCACTCAGCCCTCTTGACTGAGGCTCCGATAATATAGTCATCTCGACTGAAGGCCCGCAGGGCCCTTGCCTGTCATCTCGACTGAAGGCCCGCAGGGCCGTAACGGAGAGATCTGATTTTACCA
>CAYGNA010000381.1:0-4367 GCA_964351065.1 uncultured Pseudomonadales bacterium | reverse complement strand
GCGGCATCACAGGTTTGTCACCGCATCACCCGCCATTGATCAGTTCAGGGGCATGCCCGAGTCGGAGTGGGACATTCATGTTGGCGCGGCATTTGTTCTTTACTACCTCTATCCAAACATCACCATGGTGGTTGGCAATGGTACCTGCACATTGGTAAAAATCTATCCGGCAGCAGACAGTCCGGGTCGTTCCACGTCCCAGATTTTTGCTTATTACTCCAGGGACATGATGGACCAGGCACAGGCAGCAAGGGCAGCGGGTGAGCTCAAGGTCTCGGCTGATACCGTATACGACAGCGAAAAGCGCGGTATCCCAACCGTCGAGGCAACAATGGAAGTGTTCAGCAGCACGATCGAGAAAGAAGACTACCTGATGGGCGAGTTGCAGCAGAAGTCAGCGGAGAATGGTTTGCTCACGCACGTTATCTTCGGTCGTAATGAACCACCGCTACATCATTTTCACAGTACGTTTCGTGAGGTGCTTGGCCTGCCGCCGATGGAGAAGATTGGGTAGCGTTGGTAGCGGCATAGGCAAAGCACCATGTGGCGTGAGTGATTGCGCGTGTAGATTGCGCGTGTAGATTGCGCGTGTAGTAAGTGCACTTGTCTCTATTGTGTCGTGGCAAGTAGAGTTAGGTCTTCCGAGCTCCTCAAACCGAGTTCCCGAACCCGAGACTCAATTCAATGAAATCCCGATTGAAAGTATTGCGATGGTCCTTTATTGCGTGCTTTTTCAGTTTGCCGGTATTGATCGCTGGCGCTGATGACTCCGTGACACACACTGGACTCAGCCTTGAACTCATCATGGCGGACCCCGACTGGATTGGGAATCCACCGCTTAATCCCTGGTTCTCTGACGATGGTTCATTGGTCTTTTACGAGCAGAAACGTATCGGTGAGTCGATGCATGATCTTTATCGGGTGGATCTCAAGTCCTGGGAGCATGCGCTGGTTAGCGAGGCCGAATGGGCCCTGCAGGTAGACTTTCCCGGCGTTATCAACCCAGCGCAAACCCAAAAAGTCTTTCTAAAGGAGCATGACGTTTTCCTGAAGCAGCTGGATTCAGGCGTATCTGTTCGCGTGACCCAGACCATGGAGGCGGAATCGGCTGTCAGGTTCAGCGCTGACGGCGAGTTTGTGATGTTCAGGTCAGGCGATGCGCTGTTTCGCCACGCGATCAGGGAGGGCGTTACGCAACAATACGGCCAGATTCTGGCCGAGGATGACCCGCTACTGGAGGACGATACCTACAGTTTTCTGGGCCAGCAGCAGCTGGAATTGTTCACTTCACTGGTTGATGACAAGCGCAAGCAGCAAAACCTGGACTCGTACACAAGAGAGCGCAACCCGATTGACACCGTATATGTCGGCAAGGAAACCCTGATTCGCTCAATCACACCTTCACCACTGATGGATCGCGTCCTGGTTGTTACCCGCAAAAAGGCGAGCGAGGGCGTACCCGATGTAGTGATGCCCAACTATGTCACCGATAGCGGTTATGTCACCCAGCGTGAGGTCCGGTCAAAGGTTGGTGAGTCACCACCAGAACCCGACAAACTGCTGCTGGCGAATCTGGAAGAACACACGTCGCTTGTGGTGGATCTTTCTGGCCTTCCAGGTATTACCTCGGATCCCCTCAAATCACTGCGGCAGTCTGCACTCAAGTGGCATGTTGCCAATGGTGCCGATCAGTCCATTATGGAGAAGCAACTGAAGGCGCCGGATGTCCGGGACATCACCGTGACGGGGGTAGCCTGGAATCCGCAGGGCACAAGGCTGGCTGTGCAACTGCGGGCAGAAGACAACAAGGATAGGTGGATTATCTCGATCGATCCGGTATCCGGAAACATCACACCGGAGTATCAACTCTCGGATAAATCAGGCTGGGTCAATCGCACCTATGATGAATTCGGCTGGACGCGCGACGGCAGAAGGCTCTGGTTCCTCTCAGAAGAAAGCGGCTTTTCAAACTTATACGTCAAGGAACCTGGGCGAGGAAAGCTCACCAATCTGACCCAGGGCTCTTATGTTGTTGGTTCACCGGTAGAGAGTCGAAATGGGGACTACTTCTACTTCATCGCCAACAAGGAAGATCCAGGGGAATATCGTCTCTACCGGGTTGGCAGCGACGGGAAGGATGGCCCTTATGCCGTTACCAGCATCTTCACAGCGCGCCAGCGTCTGACCGGGGACGACGCGGCCCCGTTTATCCTGTCACGTGACGAAAGTCGCGTGCTATTCCGGCATTCGCAGCCAAATCAGCCGGCCGAAGTCTATGTGCAGGAAGTCAGACCCGGCGCCAGTGCCGATCGCGTTACCCACACTGTCAGCCCGCAGTTTGAACAATTTGACTGGCAGACGCCGCGGTTTGTCGACATTCCGTCCAGCCATGGTGCTGGTTCCATTCGCTCGCGGCTTTATCTTCCTGCCGACAACAAGGTGGCGGATAAGCCGCGACCGGCCGTTATCTTTGTTCACGGTGCAGGCTATCTGCAGAACGCACACAATGGCTGGTCGACTTACTTCCGTGAGTACATGTTTCATAACCTGCTGACAGAGCACGGCGTCGTGGTGCTGGATATGGACTACCGTGGTTCGCGAGGTTACGGCCGTGACTGGCGAACGGCAATCTATCGACAGATGGGCCACCCGGAACTGGAGGACCTGCTCGATGGGGTTAAGTTCCTGGTGCAGGACTGGCAGGTGGATCCAGCAAGAGTTGGCATTTATGGGGGGTCTTACGGGGGGTTTTTGACATTGGTGGCAATGTTCCGGGCGCCTGAAACTTTTGCTGCCGGTGCAGCACTGCGACCGGTGACCGACTGGGCTCACTATAATCATGGCTACACGTCGAACATTTTGAACACCCCGCTCGTTGACCCGGGAGCATTTCAGAAGAGTTCACCAATCCACTACGCGGAACAGTACGCCAATCGTCCTCTACTCATCGCTCACGGCATGCAGGATGACAATGTCCACTTCCAGGACAGCGTTCGCCTGGTGCAGCGACTGATTGAGCTTAAAAAAGAGAATTTTGAATCGGCCATCTATCCGCTCGACCCGCATGGATTCACATACCCGGAATCCTGGCTTGATGAGTATCGCCGGATCTTCAAGCTCTTCAGGGGCACATTGGATTTTTGACCATTGGCGAGCACAGATGGCGCACACAGACATTTGGTCGCGATCAGGACGCTGCAACGGTCAACCGCTTCTCCGAGCGTACCGCATGACTATTTACAATCCAAATATAGTGTCGAAAATATTTACAACTTGGTGTTGGTGACTTTTAGGTGGGTGGGATAAGCTTTGTAAATCAATCAGATAAGACTCTTGGCACAAAACTTGTTTAGTAGTGGATACATCACTTTTTCGATCTGAGGTCACTTTCAAATGAACAAAAAGTCAGTGTTTTGGTCAGTTCGCTCGGTATCGGCTGTTTTGCTTGTCATCGGAGCACTTACGTCATTTAGCGCATCGGCAAACCTCTTAACTGCGGGGGATTTTGAATCTGTTGCCACGCTGGATGGTTTCTGGGCTTCGTCAACGGATGTATGGGGCGCAGAGAATGGCCAGGTGACCGGTGCGGTTGGCAGCGTATCGCCAACCGGTAGCCAGATGCTCCGTATGAATCATGCCGGCGGCGGTTCGGTATCACAGGCACACCAGATGGTCGCCGGCCCATTTACCGCTGGCAGCACAGTGACCTTTGAGATGGATGTGAACACGTCTGGTGCTGGCGTGGGTGCCCAGTTGTACATCGAAGGCCGGGATACGATCAGTTCAGGTATCGTTGGACTGTTTCTGACCAGTCCAACTTTCCTGCTGGATGCTGATGCGTCTACCTGGCAAACCATCACGCTCACGGGCGTTCTGGCGGCGAACTACAACATTCTGGCTGCTGAGATTCGATTTGTTCACAACAGTGCGTTGAGTACGTTCAGCGGTTTCGCTGACAACGCAGTGCTTACTGTGGAGGGGATTGCAGTACCCGCACCTGCGGTTATGTGGCTGTTTGGTGTTGGCTTGATTGGCCTGGGTATCTTCCGACGCAAGTTGGGTTAACCTGTCATAGCGCGATGCCATCTATTGATGGCATCGCGATTCAATCAGTTGTGTGTTCTGCCTTGTTTTGCTTTCTTGTTTTGCTTTCTTGTTCTACTACGCGGCTTTCCGTCATTGTCTTTCTTTAGTGTGTTTCCTGATTGAGTACCAACGCCGCCGCTGCCTGTCGCAATTGTGACCCCGTCCCGCCCGTTTATCTTCCTGACGTTCGCTGAGAAGCAGCAGAAACCACAAAACCAATGCGTATCGAAGAACTGACGAAGCCACTTTGGATCATCGGGACTTCGCCTGCGAGTAGACCG
>CAYGNA010000380.1:0-4370 GCA_964351065.1 uncultured Pseudomonadales bacterium | reverse complement strand
GCCCTCTCCCGCAAGGCGTTCCTGTTCAGCCGCCAGTTCATCAAGCAACTGCTGGTACATCTCGTCAGTAATCTCGGCGCTACCGGCTTCAAACAAAATCGGCGAAAGCGTTGGCGTATCGCTGCCGCCAACACCGGGAACAGAATTATCTTCATTCTCGAAGCTGAATTCACCCGACACCGACACGAAACCTGCAATGGCAAGCTGGAGGCTGCCCTCAACACGCTGGAAGTTGCCCTGGCTGGCTGTGAATTCAATATCGACCGTGCCACCTGGCGTCACCAGCGTCTCGCTAACCGCACCACCGGTGTTGTTAACAAATACTGTCGCGCCACCACTCAGTGTTACCTGGTCAACACCCACCAGCGCTGCATCACCACCCGCCTTCAGCGCATAGGTTGCAGGTGTTGCAGACCCGGCCGGTGCAACGGCGTCAATCGACTGGTACAGAACCAGCCCAAGTTCACCATTGGAAACTTCCACACCCGTTGCACTGGCGGTGCCGCGACCGCTACCCACAAACGCGGTCACATTGGTTGCTGCAATGCGAATTTCTGTATCTGTGACGCTACCGGTTGTGGCATCCGTTTTTTCAAAACTGAACTCACCCGAGAGCCCAACAAACTCTGCGACAGCTATCTCAACACTGCCCTCGAAGCGCTGCAGGTTTGCCTCTGCTCCGGTGAAAACAATATCAACATCGCCGCCGTCAGTTGTGATGGTTTCACTCACCGCACCGCCTGTCGTGTTTACCCTGGCTGCCAGTGAACCCGTCAGCGTAAGGCCGTCGACGCCGACGAGACTGGAGGTGCCCGACGCCGTTAATGCAAAGGTGGCGGCGGCCGAGGTGCCCACAGCCGCCCCACTATCAATTGACTTGTACAGAACCAGGCCCAGCGTACCGTCGCTGAACTGAACGCCGGTCGCATCGAGCGTGCCACGACCCGTACCGAGGAAAGCCGCCACCTGGGTCGCTGCTACCTTGATAACCGTATCAGTCACTGTGCCCGTTGTCGTATCGGTGAGTTCAAAAGCAAAACTGCCGGACAACGCCAGGAAATCCTGAAGCTCCAGCGTGATACTGCCGCTGACACGGCGCAGGGTCTCTTCGCCCGCGCCAAACACCACTGCAACTTCTTCCGCAGCTACCGAAACAGATTCATCAACCAGGCCATTGGTGCCGTTTACGCGCACCGCAAGGTTACCGTTCAGCGTGACCCCATCCACACCAACCAGAGAACCATTGCCTTCAGCTACCAGCGCATAGGTGCTGGTAGCGCCAGTCTCAAAAATCACCAGGCCAACAAACACGTCTTCAACCAGGACACCAGCCGCATCAGCGGTGCCGTAGCCTGCCCCGACGAATGCCGTTGCGTTAGCCGCACCAACCGACAGTTTTACGTCCGTGCCGCTAACAACCCGTTCAAACTGGAAGTCACCGCCAAGATGAACAAAATCACCAAGAACCACATCCAGCCCAATGACAGTAACGCGCTGCAGGTCAACAGCCTCAAGGCTGCCAAACGTAAAGCTGACCGTATCGATGGTCAGTGTCTTGTTCGTAAACGCTACACCTGTGTCGTTATAACCAACCTCGACTCGTGTGGCAGAGACGTTGGCAAAGTTCGCACCCGTGAAGAAAAGCGCGCCGCCGGCCTGCAAGGCCTTGGTGCCATCAGGATTGATAACAAGACCAAGATCACCGCCTGTTACGCCGACCTGAACATCACCCGCGGTCATGATTGCGCTTACCGAGTCAGCAACTGCCAAGACGACGCCAACGCTGTCTTTGCTAAACGCAAAATCACCACCCAGGGCAATAAAATCACCAAGCAGGACGTTCAGGTTAACAATTGAAACGCTGCTGATGCCGTCAGCCGCTTTCAGGTCTTCTGAAATGCTGTCGATGGTCAGGGTTACCGGCGCAACACTGTAATCAACACCCGTGTTGTTGAAATTAACCGTGACCAGATCCGCGGTTGCACTGCCAAAACCGGCACCGCTAATGGCAACTGCGCCGGTCGCGGTAAACGTTGTAGTGCCCGTCTCTGTAATCAGCATTGCCAGCGTGCCTGTTTCCAGGCCAGCCGAGAAACCACCGCTTACCAGCGCCACAGTGACGTCGTTGGCAACAATTTCAATGGTTCGATTCGGGAAGGCACCCTGGTTGCGGAAAGCAAAGTCACCGGCCAGCGTACACCCGCCACCACAGTCGGCAGCAAAGCCCACCACAGAAAGACTAAGCGCATTCAGTCCCGCTGCAAGTTCTGCATCAATGCCACCAATACTGATGGTCTCCGGTACTGCGGCATAGTCTGTTGTCGTGTCATTAAGTTTAAACGTCACCTGGGTGGCAGAAGCGCTGGCAAAATCTCCGCCTTCAACGAGCAAAGAGCCACCAACCTGAAGCGCTAGCGTGCCATCAGCATTGATCACAAGTGCAAGCGTGCCATTGTCGAGCCCAGCCTTGAAATCACCAGCCTCAACAAACGCAAAAGCGCCGTCCGCAACCGCACGAACCAGTCCTGTATCCTGCTCAAACGCAAAATCACCGCCCAGACTAACCGCGTTGCTCACCGAGGCAGCAAGCCCCTTGATTGTGACGGACTGCAAATCAGTCGATGCAGCGAGATCAGTGAAGGTATAGCTCACTTCTCCTGCTGAAATTGTGGTGCCGGTGAATGCGCTATTGGTGTTGTTAAACCTGACGCTTACCAGCTCAGCGCTGACTTCAGCAAAGGTGCCACCAACCAGCAACAGGCTGCCAGAGGCTTCCAGCGCACTGCTGCCATCTGCCAGCTGCACAAATCCGAGAGATCCATCGCTGATACCTGCACTAAAGCTGCCCGCTTCAACCACTGCAGCAACGTTGGCCGCAGTCACATTGATATTTCCCGCGACAAACTTGAAGCCAAAGTCACCAGAGAGTTGCACAAAACTCTCGAACTGCGCGTCCAGTCCAACAACCGAAACCACAGCCAGATCAACCGCTGCTGGCATATCAGTAAACAGGTAATCAATGGCATCAACTGCCAGCGCAACACCTGTATAGCTGACGCCGGAATCATTAAACCTGATCAGTACGTTCTCTGCTGATGCACTGGCGAAGCCGCCACCGGCGACAAACAGCGCCCCCTGTGCCTCAAGCACCAACGAACTATCGTTAGCCAACACCATACCCAGACTGCCGCCATCGAGGCCAACCTGCAGGTCACCTGCACTCAACCGGGCAACAACGCTGTCGGCCACGCCGACAATTCTGCCTGCATCAACTGAGAAGCCAAAACTGCCTTCAAGAGAAACAAAATCTGCAATGGATGCAGTTACGCCGGTAAGGGAGATACTTAGCGCACCGCGTGTCGCGTTAAGTTCAGCAGTGACGCCATTAACGTCAACTGTCACGGGTAGGGCGGCATAATCAACGGTACCGTTGTTAAAGTTCACGGTTGTCGTGGTTGCGCTGAAGGTCCCAAACTGTCCACCGACAAAATCCAGTGCACCGGTAGCGGTAAGCGCAACGGTATTGTCGGTGCCGATGATCATCGCCAGGGTTCCGCCAGGCACGCCCACCTGGAAGGTCCCCGCTTCTGCGGCCGCAAACACGCTGTTCGCAACCACAGATATTTCACCACCAGCCTCAAGGGCAAAACCAAAATTACCGCCCAGGGAAGCAAAGTTGGTGATCTCGGCGTCAAGGGCTGTGATTGAGACAGCTACCGCACCTGCAGCGACATCAAGGGTGCCATTTACGCCGTTAATCGACAGCGAGACCGCATTCCCACCAGCATAGTCGATGGTGCCGTCATTGAACTTCACAGTCGCACTACTCGCAGCGGCACTCGCAAACCGGTCGCCTACGAGACGTACCGCGCCGCTGGCCGCAAAAGCCAGGCTATTATCAGCATGAATGCGCAGTGCCAGAGCGCCGGCGGTCAAGCCCGCGGAATAACTGCCGGCATCCAGGGTTGCAAAGACGTTTTGCGCGGTGATGTCGACGTTGGTTCCGTTTGAAAGAATGGCGAAATCGCCACCAAACGTCACAAAACCAGTGATTTCAGCCGACAAACCCGTGATAGAGATACTCGTTACGCCCACGGCCACGTCAAGCGTCGCGGTGATGCCATCGATGACCAGTGTTTCCGCCGATGCACCAGTGTAGTCGCTGGCCGAATCATTCAGCTTGGCGGTCGCCAGGGTTGCCGTTGCGTTGGCAAACTTGTCACCAGCCAGGAAAACGCTGCCTGAGGCTGCAAACGCCAGGGTATTATCCGACTGAAGACGTGTTGCAAGGGAGACATCCTGCCGGCCCGCCGTATAGGGTCCCGCAGTGCGGGTCGCAAGAGCATGAGCAGCAACAGACGCCACGCTCG
>CAYGNA010000379.1:0-4407 GCA_964351065.1 uncultured Pseudomonadales bacterium | reverse complement strand
GCAAATGAGACCTTTGATCGACTGGAGCTTTCAGACCAGGGTTACATCGATGTGGTGTTCAGCGATCCGCTGGGCGGCACAATTGATGAGGCATCCATCACCGATACCGAGGCAGAGATTACTGTTACGGGCGTGGGTGCTGAAGGCAGCGTTCCTGTCACCATCAATGGCGCTGCAGTCAAGATAGACGACAATACCTATCGTTACTTCTTCTCGGGATCGTTCGAGAACGGCGCGGTTCAGGTGAACGTGGTCGCGGGTACTTTCGAGAGTGCTGAGAGTGGTGCCAACGTCGCATCAGTCACTGGCTTCACCGTTGTTAGCGAAGCAGCAAGTTTTGAAATCTCCATTGAAGGTGGCATCTACTACATGCTGCCCGTGGCCATTGAGGGCACTGAGCCAGCGCCGGGTGAAGAGGGCACGACTGAACTGTTTGGCCTGGAAGCGAAGGTTGTCCTGCGGGTTGACCAGCGTGTAGACGATCTGGGCAACGTGACAGAAACACGCTTTACGCTCGACTTCCGCGGCACCATGCGCCTCATTTACCTCGGCAACATTGCATCTGCTTCTGGCCGCATGGTGCTGATTATTTCCAGCGATATCACCGAACCACCGCAGTTCTGGGGTGTGTTCAGCCTGGAAACCAACTTCGAGAAGCTGCTGCCACTGGGTATTGAAGCAGACCTGTTCGCCACGCTGCAGATCAACACAACCAACCAGGAGCACATTGAGACCATCACGTTGGAGGGGGTTGGCGCTGGCGGATCTGACCTGACAGAAACCTACGTTCTTTCGCCGAACCTGTTCAGGATTGATGCGGCCGGCAAACTCGTTATGGGTATTCCGAACTCGGCGGGGACGGCTGTTGAAACTGAGTTCATAGAAATCCGCGGTGCATTTTCTTTCATCCTGTCTTCAGAAGGCATGACCATCTTTGCCAATGCGAAAGTCAGCCTTGGGCCTGATGGCTTCAAGCTTGCCGAGATGGACGCGCTTGGCCTGATTGTGGTGAACGATGACGGCTTTGCCATGCGCCTTGAACTGTCAGCCGGCGTTGATATCCCGCTGCTGTCCTTTAATGCTTCCTTTGCCCTGTTGATCAACACGACCAAGCAGGATCAGGAATTTGAGATTCCTGCCAAGTTCTTTGCCTACCTGTCCCAGGACTTCATTGATGAATTGCAGTTTGGCAAGGGTCCAGTCAAGTTCAGCCAGAATGTCTCTGACGCTGACAAGGAATTGTTGAACGGCGATAACACGCCGGGTGAAGTACCTGTCCCTGGCGCTATTCCTGCCAATATCCAGGCGGCATTCTCGAGCAACGGTGTTGCGCTCACAGGTGCTGTGACCGTACGCACCATCTTTACTGACGCGCGCTGGGAGATTACCGACGCTGCGGGTAATGAATACATACTCGAGCGTAACGATGTGATCGCCGGCCAGGTTGATATCTACGAATCACGCGGCAAGAAGTTTGTCATTATTCCCCGTGGCCCACCTCAAATGGATGGGACCATAGGATCTACTGGCGAATACATTGTCATTAATGTAGTCGGGTCACTCAATGTGGCCGACCTGCTGACGTTTGAGGGCAGGTTCCGTTTCGAAATCAGTACAGACAAGTTTGAACTCTTTATCAGCGCAACACTGGATCTGGAACCCCTTGGATCCGCGGGCGTAGTTGGCCAACTGGTCGTCGATAGCGACGGTGTTTACGGCGGCTTCGAGATTGCCTTCCGTGGCGGCTTTGACGGTCTGTTTACCATTAGTGGCCGGTTCCAGCTGGAACTGAACACAACCGGCCGTGATGTCACCATCCAGAGCCTGGATATTGATACCACCACAGGCGCGGTGCTTGGTCTTGTTGACAAGGTTCTACCCGGCTCAGTCAAGGTTCGTATCCTCGTCGCGGGTGAACTTGAAATTGCCTCGGTCTTCTCGATCAAAGGCAGTATCGAGATGGTCATTGCGGACGATGGCTTTGAACTCGGTTTTGACGCCACCCTCGATCTTGGCTTCTTCGGCAGCATTGGTGTCAGCGGTGGCGCTATCATCCGCGGCGACATCCTTGTCATTTACATTGATCTGGGTGTCAAGGATCTTGGCTTCGGTCCGTTTAACCTCTCCGGCGGCTTTACGCTGCAGATCAACACCAGCTCCGAAGCGCAGACGGTCAACGGGTTTACCGTCCAGGGATCTACCTTCCTGGTTGAAATTTCAGCATCGCTGAAGATATGGGTGCTGACGGCTGAAGGCGGCATCACGCTTGGTGTTGAAAACGGCCAATTCATCATGGCACTCAACAATCTTGAGATTAACTTCTTCAACTTTGTTGTCCTGCGTATCAATGGCTTTATCAAGGGTGATGGATCCTTCCTCGTCGAAGCCTCGGTCACTATCCGGATTCCGATGGGACCGTTTGTCCTGGCCGGTGGTCTTGAAATCCGAATCTCCAATGGCGGCACTGATGGCTTTACCCTTTATGGTCGTGCATGGGGCAGCATTGGTATCGAAATCAACCTGCCATGGCCGCTGCCTGACATTAACTTCACCCTGGCCAGCATAGAAGGTGAGTTTGAGTACCGGGCTGCATCGGTTCGGCTCGGCTTGACCGTGACGGTCATCGGTATCAAGTTCCGTGGTGAGATTGTCTGGTCGTTTGCTACACCCACCCTGGCGCGCGCATCGAGCGGTGTGCTCTACATGAACATGGGTATCGACGCGCCACAGCGTGGCAAGTACTTCGAGGCTGACAGTTCGGAATCCTATGTGATTCATCACGTCAGCGGTGTCGCTGGTAACGAAACAGTGACCGTATCCGCCATGGGCCAGACCCAGACGTACTCTGGTGTTAGCAAGATTGTTGTGCGCGATGCTGGAAACGGTGACGACCTGATCCAGATTATGCCTGGTGTGCTGTCAGACGTTGAGATCCACGGCGGTGTCGGTGACGACACCATCATGGCGCTGGGTTCCGGCAAGGCGAAACTCTATGGCGGCGACGGCAATGACAAGCTCTATGCCCTCGGTGGTGATGACTATATAGATGGTGGCAATGGCGACGATGAAATTGTCGGTGGTGACGGCAACAATACGCTGATTGGTGGCGCGGGTAATGACACCATCTCCGGTGGTAGTGGCGTCGATACTGTTGATGGTGGTGCGGGCAATGACACCATTTCACCCTTCGACGGCAATGACCTGATCCTGGGCGGAGCGGATAACGACAACATTGATAGTGGCGCGGGTAACGACACGATTGATGGTGGTGCCGGCAACGACACCATTGTGGCAGGTGTTGGTGATGACGTGGTTCAGGGCGGTGAGGGCGAAGACACTATTCGAGGTGATGAGGGTAATGACGTCCTCTTTGGTGACCTTGGCAGCATGCTGGGTAACCTTGCCCAGACCCTCTCTCCAGCGCTGGGCGCACGGGATTATCTGTACGGTGGTGCGGGGAACGACTTTATCTTTGGTGGCGCTGCCAATGACGAGTTGTTTGGTGAGGCTGGCGATGATGTCATCCTCGGTGACCACGGCAGGATCACTATTGTGGCGTTTGTCGCTACTGACATTATTACAACAGACGCTGCCATTGGCGGTGCTGACAAACTCTACGGCAGCACGGGACTTGATACCCTCATAGGCGGTGGCGGCAGTGACACCCTGGTGGGTGATGCTGGCAACGACCGTTTGGTCGGTGACTTCGCGCACATTTATGTTGACGGTGCCAACTATCGCCTGGTCAGCACAGACACCGCGATTGGTGGCAACGATACGCTGAACGGTAGTGGCGATGATGACATCCTGGTGGGTGGTGCCGGTTCCGATACGCTGAATGGTGATGCGGGACGTGACTTGCTGGTAGGTGATAATGCCAACGTACTGTTCAAGCCAGGCGGCCAGTTCCTGCGAGTGGAATCGATTGCCACGGCCGATGGCGCAGCGGACACACTGGATCTTACCGGCCATGCGGGTGCTGACTTCCTGATTGGCGGTGCCGGTAACGATACCCTGTACGGCGGAACCGGCGCCGACAACGATGTTCTCCTGGGTGACCACGGTGTCATTGTTGCGGCTGACGGTAGTGCCCAGGCGTGGCACGTTTATTCAACAGCGCCCAATGACGGTGGCATTGACAACATTCGTGGCGGTCCGGGTGACGACGTGATTCTCGGCGGTTCTGGTGGCAACGACACCAGTGGCGTTGGTGGTGACACGATTACCGGCGGTACAGGCAACGACTTTATTGCCGGTGACCACGCTTATGTGACCCGCGACGCAACCGAAAAGGTCATCCGATTTGAGGCAGTGAATGCTGCGAACAGCTATACCGGCCAAGTCACCACTGGCGGCGACGATCTGATTGACGAAACCGAGAACCAGGGTGCCGACGTCATAATGGGT
>CAYGNA010000378.1:0-4417 GCA_964351065.1 uncultured Pseudomonadales bacterium | reverse complement strand
GCTGGCTGTCTCTACCCGTTTGCCTTCAGCCCGTTTGGCTTCTGGCCCCTTGGTATAGTTTCAATTGCCCTGCTGGCCTGGGTCTCAGCTACAGGTCTAGCGAGCGTTCGGCGCGGAGTGTTGCGGTTCTACCTGTTTTCGCTTGGGATGTACGGCGTGGGTACTTCCTGGATCTACGTCAGTATTCATGAGCACGGTGGCGCGTCACCGATGTTGGCAGCTTTCCTGGTTGCACTGTTTGTGGCGGCCATTTCCTTGCTGCCAACATTGCTTGGTCTGCTTTATCTCAGGTTTGTAAGACCGCTGCGGTATGGATTGCTGCTTGGTTTTCCGCTGTTGTGGTTGCTGCGCGAATGGACGCTGACCTGGTTTCTGACCGGATTTCCCTGGCTCTTTGCCGGCTACCCGCACATTGACACTGCGCTTGCTGGACTTGTGCCAGTGATTGGTGTGCTGGGTGTGGGATGCCTGGTTGCGCTCATGGGGGCGGCGCTTGCCAGTCTCCTGCAGGGGCCTGGTCGTAGCGGTCTCCTCGTTTGTGCAATGGTGTTTGGCACTGTCTGGAGCGCTGGCTGGCTAGCTGGCCGAGTGCAGTTTGTTCAACCAGTCGGGAACCCGGTTTCTGTCAGTGCCATTCAGGGTAATGTGGAACAGCAAACCAAGTGGAGTCGGCGCATGGTGCTGCCTATCATCGACACCTACCTTGGCCTGAGTGAAGCCGAGTGGGGGCGCGACCTCATTATTTGGCCCGAAGCGTCTGTGACGCTGTTTCGATCGCAGGCGGGCGATCTGCTTGATGGGCTGGATCAGCGCGGTCGCGCCAGCGGCACAACCGTATTGTTAGGTATTCCCGACCGGGATGCTTCAGGCGGTTTCCGTAATACCGCCGTTGCGTTGGGTGAGGGCAGCGGTCAGTACATCAAACGCCGCCTGGTGCCATTTGGTGAGTATGTGCCACTCGAGGGTTTGCTGCGTGGCGCAATAGACTTTTTTGATCTGCCCATGTCCAGGAACTCGCCTGGGCCATGGGATCAGGCACCTTTGACGGCCGGGCCGTTGGTGATATCGCTGTCGATCTGCTACGAGGTGGTCTATCCCGACCTGGTGCGAGATACGGTGTCTGGCCCCGACCTTTTCGTCACCATCAGCAATGACACCTGGTTTGGTCATTCGATTGGCCCGTGGCAGCACCTGCAGATGGCGCGCACCCGTGCGCTGGAGAACGGCAGGTATATGGTGCGCGCGACTAATAATGGTATTACTGCCATTGTTGATGAGCGCGGCCAACTGCTCACCCAGTTGCCCCAGTTTGAGCAGGGTGTGCTCCGGGGAAGTGTGCAGCGTTTCCAGGGCATTACGCCTTATGCCCGGTTTGGCGACGGGCCAGTGCTGCTCTTGAGCCTGCTGGTGTTGGTCGGGCTTAACCTTGATATGTATCGACGCAGTTGATCAGGTAGAATTGCCTCTTTCCCTCAGGCAGTCGCAATCACGTAATGGAAGAGCAAGAACACAATCTGCTGGCCGTTGAGGCTGATGTCCAACGTTACTGGCAGGAAAACCGTACCTTTGAGGTGTCGGAGAACAGTACGGCACCCAAGTTTTATTGCCTGGCCATGTTCCCCTATCCCAGCGGACAACTGCATATGGGGCATGTCCGTAACTTCACCCTTGGCGATGTGATAGCACGGTTTGCGCGCCTGAAAGGCAAAAACGTACTGCATCCCATTGGGTGGGATGCCTTTGGGCTGCCCGCCGAAAACGCGGCGATCAAACGCAATATTCCGCCTGCAAAGTGGACGCGCGAAAATATTGAGTACATGCGGGGCCAGATGAAGCGCCTCGGATTCTCGTTTGACTGGTCCCGCGAACTGGCCACCTGCGAGCCCGAATATTATCGGTGGGAACAGTGGTTTTTCACGCGGATGTTCCGAAAAGGGCTGGTGTACAAGAAAGCTGCCTGGGTGAACTGGGATCCGGTAGACCAAACTGTGCTTGCCAACGAGCAGGTTATTGATGGCCGTGGCTGGCGCTCAGATGCACTGGTCGAGCGGCGTGAACTGGCGCAGTGGTTCCTGAAGATCACTGACTATGCCGAAGAGTTGTTGAATGGTCTTGATGATCTGGATGGCTGGCCGGACAAAATCAAGTTGATGCAGCGAAACTGGATTGGGCGTTCGGAAGGTGTCGAAACGACTGGCGCCCGCGGCACTGACGAGGGGCGGACGGCCTATACTACCCGGCCCGACACATTGCTTGGTGCCACCTATCTTGGCGTGGCCCCGCAGCACCCGCTGGCTGTCCAGGCGGCCGCGAGTAATCCTCAGCTGGCTGAATTTATTGAGGTCTGCAATCGCGTCAAGATGGCCGAAGCCGATATGGCAAAAATGGAAAAGCTCGGCATGGACACGGGGCTTACCGCCACACACCCGCTGACCGGCGAACAGATCCCGGTGTGGGTCGCCAATTTTGTGTTGATGGAATACGGGTCTGGCGCTGTCATGGCGGTGCCTGCGCACGATCAGCGCGACTGGGAGTTTGCCAAAAAATATGGCTTGCCCATCCAGCAGGTTGTGCGGCCGGCCGATGGCAGTGATGAGGCCTGTGACATTGGTGTTGAGGCTTATGTCAGCAAGAGCGGCGTGCTGATCAATTCTGGCGAGTTTGATGGCCTTGCCTTCAGCGCAGCTTTTAATGCAATTGCTGATGCGCTCGCAGACAAGTCCCTCGGCGAACGCCAGGTGAATTATCGCCTGCGTGACTGGGGTGTGTCACGCCAGCGATACTGGGGCTGTCCCATTCCAATAATCAATTGTGATGCCTGTGGCCCTGTTGCCGTGCCTGATGAAGACCTGCCCGTGATTCTGCCAACCGATGTGGCGTTTGATGGCGTTGGGTCTCCTATCAAGAAAATGCCCGAGTGGTATAACACCACCTGTCCATCGTGTGGTGGTGCTGCCGTGCGTGAGACCGATACCTTTGACACTTTTATGGAGTCTTCCTGGTACTTTGCGAGGTTTGCCTCCTCCCGCGCAGGCGACGGCATGGTGGATGACCGCGCTCGCTACTGGGGTACTGTTGATCACTATGTTGGCGGTGAAGAACATGCCATTTTGCACCTGCTTTATGCGCGCTTTTTCCACAAGGTGATGCGCGATGAGGGGCTTGTCGAGGGCGATGAGCCATTCGGGAACCTGTTATCGCTGGGCATGGTGCTCAAAGACGGGGCCAAGATGTCCAAATCGGCCGGAGATGCGGGTGATCCCCAGTTCCTCCTTGATTCGTTTGGCGCAGATGCAGTGCGTATGGCAATGATGTTTGCAGCGCCGCCGGAACAGTCATTCGAATGGTCCGAACATGGCGTGGAGTCATCCGCGCGCTGGTTGCGCCGGCTCTGGGCTGCCGTTGATGATCACCTTGGCAAAGGTGATGTGGCGGATCTCGATCCGGGTGTCCTGGATGACGCGCAAAAAGAAATCCGTCGCCTGACTCATGAAACACTCGCCAAGGCTGAAGACGACTATGGCAGGCGACTGGCTTTTAACACCGTGGTCTCGTCAGTAATGTCGATGATGAACGCGGTCAATCGGTTCGAAGATGACTCTCCCCAGGGGAGGGCCGTTGTGCAGGAAGCGCTTCGCGTTGCCGTGTTGGTGATGTCACCGATTACCCCGCACCTTTCTCAGGAGCTCTGGCAGCGTTTGACCGGGGAGCAACTGGAGGACGCAAGGTGGCCGGAAGTTGATACGGCCGCGCTCAAGAAGACGATTGTTGAGATTGTGATCCAGGTGAATGGGAAGGTGCGTGGAAAATTTGAAGTGCCTCCTGGGGTAGACCAGGCCTACCTGGAAAAGCTTGCTGCTGATAGCGAAAATGTGCAGCGATACCTGGAGGGAAAGACGCTGCGAAAGGTGATTCACGTGCCTGACAAGTTGCTTAACCTTGTTGTCAGCGGCTGAGTGAGATGAACCTGCGAACCCCGTTTATCCTGTTTGTATTGCTTGCTCAACTTGCGGGTTGTGGCTTTCACTTGCGCGGCACGGGAGGCGATGCTTTTGATCTCGATTCCATTGCTGTTCTTGCCGGCAACCGTTCTGCGGCGCTGGAAGATGAGGTGACTCGTGCATTGACCGAGGCCGGTTCAAGGGTAGAGTCGAAGGCCAGGGCGCCTTATACACTGGAGCTTTTGTCGGAACAGCTGCTGCGGCGTCCTATTGGTACATCCGGGCAAATCAGCGTTTCGGAATTGGAGCTACAGTTGGTGGTGGTGTTTCGCATTGTGGATCGTCAAGGCGAGCCCGTTCTCGCCGACTCATCGCTCAGTGTTGCACGGATCTATTCTTTTGACACGACGAGGCTGGTTGGCAATTCATCAGAAGAGGAGCTGTTCAGCAGTGACATGCGCCGGGCTCTTGGGAGT
>CAYGNA010000377.1:3055-4437 GCA_964351065.1 uncultured Pseudomonadales bacterium | reverse complement strand
TCACAATAATCTCCTAGTCCCAATCCGACTGGTCACGCTGGGTGCCAGATATTTTTACCGCATGCTTACCGTTGGACACGCCAAACATTCCGCGAAACACCGGTACACCTTCAACATTGATATCAACGAGTTCTGGCATTTCAATTGGCAGAACATCACCGGGTGACAGTTCAACAAGGTCACGCAGATTGAGCGTGAGTCCACTGATCGAACCGGAAATCGCAACTTTTGAGCGGTTAACATTAGCGGCGAACAGTGTGCTCCACTCAATACTGGCTTCATCCTCTTTACCGCCGCTGGCCTCAGCACTCAGCACGCCACGCATGGTTTCTATCAGGGAATACGGCATAAGAATCTGGAAGCTGCCGCTGGTGTCACCAAACGCCACCGTAAACCTGGCTTCGAGAACCAGTGCATCACGCGGGAACACCCAGGCGTCATCGATGTGATCCGCCATTGAATCAAACGCAAAAGACAAATCTGTGACGGACTGCCAGGCATTCTGTAGTTCATCAGTCACTATCTGTCGCAACAGATTCGCCATGCGCATTTCAGTCGGCGACAACATCTTTCTGCTGGCAGTTTTTTTGAGCGGTCCCGCGCCGCCAAAGTACTGGTCAACCGCAAGGTAAAGAAGTGGAAAATCAAAGACGATCAGCGCCGTTTTGCCCTGGGGCATGACCTTGAGCAGGTTGATGCTGAGCGGTGAACCGAGGCCCTCGGCAAACTCACCAAACCGGCTGGTGTGCACATACGCAAGGGTCAGCGTCGGTGTATCTCCCAAAAGGCTGCCGAGGGCACGTGTGCACTCTTCCATAAACGCCTGGTGGATGCCGTCAAGCCGCGTGAGGCGAGCTACGGCAACGTCATACTGATTCTCGAAATCAAACGAACTCGCGCCCTCGTCGTCACCCCGGTTGGCGTCGGTTTCGATACTGCCGCTTTGTACACCATCCAGCAGTGTATCGAGTTCAGCTTCTGACAAGAGTTTTTCCTGGCTCATCGTTATTGCATCACAAAGCCAGTGAGGAAGACTGATTCAACAGCTTCTTCAGCACCGAGGATCCGGTTTACTTCTTGCCGGATCTGCGTGCGAATCATCTCTTTACCCTCACGGGTGACAAGATCCTGGTAAGAGTGTCCTGAGAGGAGAAGGATGAGTTCATTGCGAACTTCAGGGATGTGCGACTTGACCTCATCAATCACTTTCCCGTCGCGCGACATGATCTGCACTTTCAACTGCAGATAACGAAGCGCTTCGTCCTGGGTAAAATTGACAATAAACGGTGACAGCTCAAAGTAGATTGCCGGCAGGTTGTCATCTGGTAGAACGGCAACGGCGTCACCGCCACCGGCCTCTGGGCCGGCGGCAAGGCCTACCG
>CAYGNA010000377.1:0-3045 GCA_964351065.1 uncultured Pseudomonadales bacterium | reverse complement strand
TGGTACAACTTCAACGGCGTCACCGCCGACGCTCATGGCTACCTGCTCTGGCACAATGACTTGTGCCACGTAAATGGCCGTACCCACACTCGAGCCCATTACCGCAAAGAGAAAGGCAACACCCAGTAAGATCATCTTCATATTCATAGACAGGTTTCCATCTTCGGTCTGCGCTGTTCAGCCAACACTCAAGCAACTTCGCAATCGCGCTCAAGCGACGCTTGTACATCAGTAATGCAACTCGTGTGCCATAGCTGTGATGCCGCCAAAGACGTGCCTTGTGGGCGCCCAAGAGCCACCACACGTCGATTAGTTGACGTTGTTAAACCCGTAACCGACAAGATACCGACGCCCGTCAGGCAAAAGTGTCGACCCGGCCATCGTGCCTGCGCAGCGATTGCAATAGCGAGTGATGCCCCGATTCATCATCCGCACCACCATCGCCTGCCAGCAGTGGAGCCGCAGCAGGCACCATGGGCCTGCCATTTTCACCCTGGCGCATGGAATCAGCGGACACATGAGCGCCGGCGAGCTGAATCCCTCCACTGGCAAGCAGTTCGCGGAGACGCGGTAACGCGGCATCGATAGCTTCTCGCGTCATGCCGTTCTGGGAAAAGAACTCCAGCTTCACCTTGTCGTCTTCGCTCTCGAGACGAACTTCCAATGTGCCAAGGTTGCCGGGGTTCAGCCTGAGCTCTACCACATCCTTTTCCTGTGAAATCATCATCAGCATGGTGTCGCTCAACTCACGGGCCCAGGCGGGCGTGCCGGTGACGGTTAGCAGCTGATGTATTGGCCGCGATGCACTATCAATCGTGCGAGGTTCTGCTGGCAAAGCAGCCACATCAGGAAGATCTGCGCCATCAAGGCTGCCTGTGGATGGCAGGTTGAGCGGTAACTCATCGAAGTCAGGATCAAGCGCAGCATCAAGACCCGGATCAACCTGATCAAGCAGATCCAGGCCATCCTGCCCCGGCAGCATTCCTTCGAGCGCTGCTGCGACGACATCGCCAGTTGTTGACACCACCAGTGATTGCAGGACATCTGATACCCCCGGGTTCGGCACTGCAGCAACAGTTGGAACGCCGCGCCGAACATCGCTGTCACCACCCAACAATCGACGCCACGCGCCTTCAAGCAGACGAGGATCCAGCATCAGCTTCGTATCAGCCCCGTCCGAAACGGCCGCCATCGCTTGAAATGCCGGTAACTCACTATCACCAGCACCTTGCATCGGCTCGCTGTTGGCAAGGAGGCTCAAATCAGATGGTGGGACTGCACCGATGACTTGACCGGACATGACTGGACTCGTCCCGCTCGAAACCTGTGGATTGGGTAGATCCATGCGACTGCCAGGATCTCCCAAAGCAGGTGGTTCCAGTATCGGCTGGAGCACTCGACCCATTGCCGCCGGATTGGTCCCGGTCGTCGCGGCTTGTTCAAGTGCCTGCGCACCAGGTAACGGCACCGAAGTCGCTGGTTGCAGCCAGGCGTTTGCGAAACCTGTGCCGGTTTCTGTATCCATGTGCCAAGTGGGCGCACCCGTCTGAACGAGCAGACCGTCCTCGTCAATATCCTGCGACTCATCCCGCGCAGTTGCCGGCGACCCTTCGTCTTCCGGCGGCTTTTCGGCCGGCAAATTGCTGCCGCCCTGCGGCAAGGCCTCGCCATCTCGTTTCGCCTCTGAGATCACATCGCGAAACGCCGTACCGGGCGCCTGCTGTTGAATCGCAACGCTGCTTTGCACGGCTCTCGGGATATCGGGCGATCCGATTTCAGTCAGTGTTTGCACGCAAGAGTCCTGTCAGTTGAATGATCAATTACAGGTCAATGCAAGAGGCGGGCCAGTAACGAATTCGCTGCTGAATGATTGTTGCTCGACATCCCGGGATGTGCGATGGGGTCAGGACTGGGGTTTTTGTGCGGCGTGGCGGGTACCAACCATGTCATCCACGTGACGCTGCAGCGCGCGGCTCTCTTCAACCACAGCTGCCTGCATTCTGCGCCCGGCCGCCTTGCGAACAGACTCGAGTTTACGCCTGTCCTGTTGCCAACTGGCCTCACCAGCATCAACGGCGCGGCGGCGCTCCGTTACCACGCCAGCCTGGCTTTCGATGGCAGCCGCAAGGTTGTCCAGAAAACGATGATAGTTACCTAATTGTTCGGCGTTCATAAGATTGCCGCGGGAGATGAGCTTTGTGGCATACTCTTGTTGATAATCCGCCAGCAGATCAGCACGCTGACTCGCGTCGATGAGTTCGAGCGTCTTCAGGTGATATTCGTGCCGGGCTTTCAATTCAAGAATCCCAACGATATGACTTAGCCGCGCTACCCGGCTAGTTCCCTTCATTGACGGTTATCTCGCGCAGGGTATCTATGCTCTCGGCCAGTGAGACGCACTCACCTGGCTGCTGGCTGATGTAACGCAGCAACGCGGGATGGGTCCGGATTGCACGGTCTACTTCCGGATCACTCCCGGCAGAATAGGCCCCAACAGTTATCAGGTCGCTGTTCTGCTGATAGGTAGCGAGCAGTTTACGGAACACAATGCTCTGCGCCAGATGCTCGGGCGCAGCCAGGTCAGACATACAGCGACTGATGGAAGACTCAACGCTGATCGCCGGATAGATACCGGCTTCAGCCATGCCACGGGACAGAACAATGTGCCCATCAAGTATCGCGCGTGCAGCATCGGCAATAGGGTCGTTAGGATCATCACCTTCGACGAGTACCGTGTATAACGCGGTAATTGAACCATTGTTGCTGTTTCCGGCCCGTTCAATCAACTGTGGCAGCATGGTAAAAACAGATGGTGGATACCCCTTCGCCACCGGAAACTCGCCGATAGACACTGCAATCTCTCGCTGCGCCTGGGCAAATCTTGTTAGCGAGTCCATCAGCAACAGGACTCGCCTTCCCCTGGACTGAAAATACTCGGCAATAGCGGTCGCCCGAAGAGCGCCCCGGATTCGCATCAGGGGAGTTGAGTCTGCCGGTGTGGCAACAACCACCGCACGAGCCATGCCGGTCTCGGCCAGCGTATGT
>CAYGNA010000376.1:1142-4441 GCA_964351065.1 uncultured Pseudomonadales bacterium | reverse complement strand
AACCTATGGCGTTCAGATCAAGGAAGAAGACTGCCTGACCTGGTATCGCAACTACCCGCCCGCCGGACTCATCATGGCGGGCATTGCTTCAATGATTGTGGGCGAGACCGAACGCGGTAACGACATGTTCATGGCGACGGAGCGGTGTTTGTTGAACAACACATTGACCAGACCCAGCCCGGCACGAGTTCACAGTTCACAGCTAAGCGCCAACAGTCTATCGCTATTGCCTTACAGGTGACGCCGGTGCCTCGCCGTTCGGCGTCGGGGCGAAATGAACATTTTGATCCCCGAAAGGGAAAGCAGAATCAGCAAAACCGCGACGGCGTCAGCGACCCAAACGCCAACACTACCAAAAAAGCGTCCGCTATGCAGGTCGAGTATCACCTGCTCCAAAGACACTGATTCCTGCATCAAAAGATCAAGCGGTACGGGCCCGGGTGCAGGCCTGGTTACGGCCGTTGGCACCCGGGTCAGGACTGGCCTGCTCGTGAGAGTATTGAGATCAAACGCGACTGTGCTAACAGGCAAGTGCAGTTGCAGCACATCGTTACTGAAACCCAGGCTCGTGATACCAGCCGGGACACCGTGAGAAGCACCTAATCTCTCGATGAGGGTGCCATCTTCAGTCAGGAGAATAAGTTCATCGTCACAGGCAATCACGTAGTCAGTTGTTGTCTTAATGGCACCAACGGGGCCAACCTGACATGTTTCAACCGCAGTTGAATTCATGAACAGGGTACTGCCTACCCGATAAAAGTAGTTACTCTCCACCTCAAAGCCCGTTACCGGCTCGCTACGGTAATAACGCACCGCAATCCAGGCAGGCACCGCGGTCGCATCAAGCCTGAGGTCCTGAGAGTGATTAAGCAAAACGCCGGACACGGCCAGGAAAATCAGAAAGGCAGAAAGAACTACCCCACCGTTTCGATGCAGGATACGCAGCAAGCGGTTCATTGGGTGGCAACTACTGATTGATCCAGATACAGGGCAAAGCGACTGATATTGGTCACTGCCCGGACAGACAGGGTTGCCCCGGATATGCCATCAATGGGGGTCGACAGGTTCAGTTTCTCATCAAGTCCGACACCCTGGAACTGCTGCGTAAAAAAAGCGTGCCTTACCTCGTCACCCCGGGTTTCGCGATACTCCAGCACAGCTACCCTTGCCAGCTTGTGATCATCAATAACAATACCAATGGTAATGGGCCTTTCCTTGCCAATCTCGTCCATGATCCAGGCCGACTTTTGTCCCTCGCGCCAATACCGCAGGCGCAGCCCGCGGTAAGGGTGTCCCAGGATTTTTTTAGCCGATTCCTGTAGCTCGGGCGTCAACCAAACAACAGCGGGGACCGGCTGATTGACAAAACTGCTGGCGATAAACTCATCTGCTGACAGATAGGCAATGGCGCCGGAACGAACCGCCAGCGCCAGGCAAAAGATGCCGATGGCGAGGCCAATGATACCTCGCCCTGCAAACCCTGTGCGTGGTTTAGAACGAGTAGCCGATGCCAAGATTAAATCCATCAATGTTGGTGGCGCCATCATTGCGCTGCCACTGCAGGTCCGCCTTGATCACCACGTTTTGGTGCATCCAGTAGTTGATGCCAACGTCTATCTGGGCCCTGCTGTCGCTGGCGACATCCTGTCCGGCGGTCAGGTCATAGGTACCATAGCGTGCGAACAGGCCTACCTTGTCGAACCGGACTGAGGGCTCAATTAGCCAGCCAACCTGGGTCTGGGCGCCTGGATTGACCAGTTCGATGCGGTCATCAATATCCCACCTGGCGTACAGTGCTCGAAAGCCGAATATTCCTCGCTGGATCGCGACATCCGTTTCGAACAATGTGGCGTCAATGTTGCTGATGCCAATACCATCATCATCGCCCTGGGTCAGGTCGCTCTGGTACTGCAGGGTCGCGCCCACACTTACACCTGGGAGCCCAAGGTAGGTAACACGCCCGGTATAAGCCAGGCTGTCGCCATTCGCTTCTGCCACCTTCTGGCGCGCCGAACGAAGGCTGGTTTGTCGCGCCGGATTTGTTGAACTCATGTCCAGGTTGAGACCCGAGTGAATGGAAAAGTTGTAACCAAGCCCTGGCATCAACTCACCGTCGAACATGACACCAGCCTCCCACCAGGTGGTCGGTATAATACGGTTCTCGATTGAATTTCGCTCAACACCATAAAAAGTATTCGGCTCATGGGTTTCGTTCAGGATGCCCACCGGTAGAAGAAAGAGACCTCCTTTAACCCGATGACCAGGCGCGTAGTCCCACTGCACAAAAGCCTGCTCAAGTTCGACCTCGCCGGGGGCACCATCTCCTGCGAGCGCATGCTCAATTTCGAGCTCGGAATAAAAACTCAGGTTGTCCGAGAACTGATGGCCGAAGTAAAGCACAAAACGGTGGAAGTCAATTTGGTCGCCACTGTCAGTGTTGTTGTAGTGCACTTCGCCGTACCCACCAATGGATACGCCACTGTCATTGCCAAACGAGGTGGAATCCCCAGCTTCTATCATTGCAACCGTCGACGCCAGTTGTTGTCCCAGTTGCTCCTGCGCCTTGACCAGTTGCTGGTTGGTCTCTCTCAACTGGGTCTCTTTTGCCAGGAGCGACGCTTCGAGTCGTTCAATGCGCTGCTGTTGTTCCTGGACAATTGCCCAGATTTCATCAATATCGGGTGTTGCCGCGCGCGCACCAACGTTCACGACCATCCCACACACCAACACCATCCACCATTTCATCTTCATGATTCTCCCAGGGCCCGCAAGCTCTGATCACCTGCAACAGACCGGTTTCAACGAAAGAAGGAAGGATAGTGATCTTTGCTTTTTAATGCAAATAATTCTCATTTAGATTATGCTGGGATAGCCTCATTGCGCTTAGCGCCCTGGCAAAATCGCTCTAAGACCACCGCAACTGGTCCGCGACAATCAGCCTGCTATATAACGCCAAAACAATTGCGTCAGCCAACGTCAGTTACGTTTGATATCCCGGAATGGCCCGGTATCCGAGCGCATCTCTTTGGGCATGCCGAGCACACGTTCAGCAATGATATTGCGTTGAATCTCGTCTGTACCCCCGGCAATGGAAATAGCCGGCACGGATATCAGCACCTCAGCCACCATTCCGGCCTCTGCTGAACCAGCCCCCGCCAACATCGCATCAGCGCCTGAAATCATGGTGTGAACGTGTGCTGCCTGGCGCGCAATCACGCTGGCCGCCAGTTTGCCAATGGAGCCTGCCGGAATCACCTCGTTGGTGCCCGCGCGGCGCTTTGCCTCGGCGCTCGCCGAGG
>CAYGNA010000376.1:0-1132 GCA_964351065.1 uncultured Pseudomonadales bacterium | reverse complement strand
CCTGATCTCCATGCAAAAAGCCTCGGCACTGGCCTCGGCGGTCGCCGAGGCCAGTGCCGAGGCTTTTTGCATGGAGATCAGGCGAGCAATCTCCTGTCGCACCACCGGGTCCTTGATAGCCCCCGTTTCTTTTGCACGCGGGACAACAAGATCAACCCTGCCTTCACGTTGCGGGTACCAGGTGTAAGGTTCGTTATCGATGGCAAGCTCTTTCTCAAACTCTTCATAAATCCGGCCTACCTGTGGCCCCTGCATGCCCTTGCCCGTTCGATTGCGACTGAAGCCACGCCGTTCAAAGGACAGTGTTGTGGCGGCAACAGCCCAGCCATTACCTTCACCACCAATCAAATCCTCGGCAGGCACTACCGCATCAGTCATAAAGACCTCATTAAAAGACGCGTGGCCATTCATCTGTTTAAGTGGGCGGACTTCCACACCACGCTGATGCATATCAATCAGGAAGTAGCTAAGCCCCTGGTGCTTGGGCAGATCCCAGTCCGTGCGGGCTAGCAGAATGCCAAAGTCGGCATGGTGGGCACTGGTATTCCAGACCTTCTGGCCATTCATGATCCAGTTGTCACCTTTGCGTTCGGCGCGCGTGCTGGCACCAGCCAGGTCCGAACCGCTGCCGGGTTCGGAAAAAAGCTGGCACCAGGCATGTTCGCCGGTAAGGATCGGTCGCAGGTAGCGTGATTTCTGGGACTCGCTACCGTGCGCCAGTATGGTTTCGGCAGCAAGCAGGCGCGGTCCGGTTTGCGCTGCACCCAGCGCGCCTTTTTCATTGAATACGTCGCGCACCACGGCTGCTTCTTCAGCAGTAAAGCCGCGCCCATACCAGTCCGTTGGCCAATGCGGGGCAGCCCAACCTCCATCAACCAGTATATTGCGCCATTCACGCAGGGAGTAGTCGGGTGACCAATTTGCATCCAGCCATGTGCTGACTTCCTGCCTGATTTCCAGAAGATTCATGACTCTGCCTCCAGCATGCTGATCATTCGTTCACGATGAAAATGTGGCGACCCCATAAACACCTCGGAGCTCTTGGCCCGTTTGAACCACAAATGAGTATCATTTTCCCAGGTAAAACCTATGCCGCCGCGTAGCTGAATACCCGCCTTTGCCGCGTTCATGT
>CAYGNA010000375.1:2299-4446 GCA_964351065.1 uncultured Pseudomonadales bacterium | reverse complement strand
CCCTGGCGCTGCTGGCACTGCTGTTCTATGACAGCGGCAGTTCAAGTAGCCTCGGCTCACCCCTGTTCCACCTGTTCGGTGGCAGCACCATGCTGGCGGCATTTTTTATCATCACGGACCCCGTGACATCCCCCGACAGTCGCACCGGCAAAATCATTTTTGCTGTGGGTGTTGGCTCACTGATTTTTTTGATCAGGAGCAATGGTGCCTATCCGGACGGTATCGCATTTGCAATCCTGCTCATGAATGCCATGACACCGTTTATTGACCAGGCACGCTGGAGACTGTCGACATGAATGTGACGGTACTTCGTCTTGCAGTACTTGCCCTCGTCACCGGATTAATTCTGAGCGCTACCAACGCCATAACCCTGTCCAGCGTTGCAGCTAACCGTGAAGCATATGCTGCGCGGCAACTACTGCAAATTGTCTCGCGCGACGATGTATCAATCGTGCAGGTAGCACCAACGCGCTACGCGCTGATGGCCGAAGCTGGCCTGGTTGGGTTTATCTTTGAGGTCACCACAGGCAACGGCTACAACGGACGAATTGACTTGTGGCTGGGCGTTGACCTCAACGGCCACATCGAAGGCGTTCGGGTCAAGCACCACGAGGAAACGCCGGGACTGGGTGACAGGATAGATATTGCTGTTTCCGACTGGATTCTTGGCTTTAATGGTTATCAATTGGCCAGCAGCACAACAGCCGCCTGGAACGTAAATCGCGAAGGTGGTGATTTTGATCAGTTCAGCGGCGCCACGATAACGCCCCGCGCAGTGATACACGCCGTACGCGACGGTCTTGAACAATTCGAGATGCAAAAGACAAAGTGGATAGGAGAGGCCAGCCAAAATGGACTATAGGGCGCTTGCTAAAGACGGGCTCTGGACCAACAACCCTGCACTGGTGCAACTGCTTGGACTCTGTCCGTTACTCGCGGTTTCAAACAACGTGGTGAACAGCCTGGGCCTGGGCGTCACCACGCTGGCTGTGCTGGTGGCGTCCAACATCACGATCAGCGCCATCAGGCGTTTTCTGGATGATACAACCCGACTCCCTGCCCAGATCATGGTCATTGCCGGTTTTGTGACGATGTCTGACCTGCTCCTGCAGGCGTACTTTTTTGAGGTGCACCAGCGTATTGGGTTGTTTATCGCGCTAATCGTCACCAACTGCACTCTGCTCGGCAGAGCCGAGGCATTTGCTAGCCGCCAGCCAATACGGGCTGCTGCTGTTGATGGTGCCATGATGGGGCTTGGCTTTCTGCTGGTGATCCTGCTCATGGGCAGCATCAGGGAAATACTTGGCCAGGGTACGCTGTTTGCCAACATGCACCTGTTGACGGGTAATGCCGCGACAGACTGGACAATCAAATTTGCAGATGAAGGCTTTCTGTTTATGCTGCTGCCACCCGGGGCATTCATTACCCTCGGCTGCATTATTGCCTTCAAAAACATCATCGATATGAAGCGCAGCGTGGCAGCGTCACAAAGAGAACTCTCCCATGAATAAAGACAAGCGATACCAGATTTTTGCGCGGCTGCGCGATGAAAATCCCACACCAACAACAGAACTCAACTACGACACCCCGTTTGAATTGCTGATTGCCGTGATTCTCTCGGCGCAGGCCACCGACGTCAGTGTCAACAAGGCAACAGCAAAACTGTTTCCCGTTGCCAATACGCCAGCGGCCATTTATGCACTGGGCGAAGAAAAACTGAAAAGCTACATCAAGACCATTGGGCTCTTCAACAGCAAAGCTGCCAACGTGATCAAGACCTGTCGTGCGCTGCTGGACGAACACAGCGGTGAGGTGCCCGATAACCGCAAGGCGCTTGAGGCGCTGCCGGGGGTTGGCCGCAAGACCGCCAACGTGGTGCTCAATACCGCGTTTGGTCACCCCACTATGGCGGTGGATACACACATTTTCAGGCTGTCCAATCGTATCAAGCTGGCACCGGGTAAAACGGTGCGGCAGGTCGAAGAAAAATTACTGAAAGTGATTCCGGCAGAATTCAAGCGCGACGCACACCATTGGCTCATCCTGCATGGCCGTTATATCTGCACCGCGCGCAGCCCACGCTGCGCCGCCTGCGTGATCTATGACCTGTGCGAGTACAAGCAGAAGTCTGAGTAGAGATGGACTGT
>CAYGNA010000375.1:0-2199 GCA_964351065.1 uncultured Pseudomonadales bacterium | reverse complement strand
TCTTTCTGGTCATACGCACCGGCATCGTCTTCAAAGGTCACAATATTGCCATCGTACAGCGTGTCTGTTGTTGATTCGCGCCCCACCACAATGACATTACCCTTGTAGAGTTTGAGCCGAACGCAACCGTTTACATAACGCTGGGAAGCATCAATCAGGGCCTGCAGCGCAAGCCGTTCCGGGGACCACCAGTAGCCGTTGTAGATCATGCTGGCATACCGTGGCATCAGCTCATCTTTCATGTGCGCAAGTTCGCGGTCGAGCGTAATCGATTCAATCGCCCGGTGCGCCTTTAGCAGAATGGTGCCGCCCGGGGTTTCGTAACAACCGCGGGCTTTCATGCCAACATAGCGGTTCTCCACGATGTCAACGCGACCAATGCCATTCTCGCCACCAACCTTGTTGAGGTGCGCGATGACTTCAGCAGGTGATGTTGGAACACCATCTATTGCGGTCACATCCCCGTTTGTATAGGTCAGCTCAAGATAGACAGGTACATCGGGCGCGGCTTCCGGGGAGCGGGTCCACAGCCACATGGGCTCCTCGGGTTCTGCCCAGGGATCTTCCAGAATCCCGCCTTCGTAGGAAATATGCAGCAGGTTGGCGTCCATGGAATAAGGTGATTTTTCGCCCTCGTGTTTTCTGTCAACACGGATCTGGTGGCGTTCGCAGAATGTCATCAGTGCCTCACGTGAGGTGAGATCCCATTCCCGCCAGGGTGCAACTACCTTAATGTCTGGCTTCAGCGCGTAAGCGCCCAGTTCAAATCGCACCTGGTCGTTACCTTTCCCGGTCGCACCGTGGGAAATCGCGCCTGCACCAGTTTCATCGGCAATCTCGACTAGCCGTTTGGCAATAAGCGGCCGGGCAATTGAGGTACCCAGCAGGTACTCACCCTCGTAGATGGTGTTACACCGAAACATGGGGAAGACAAAGTCGCGCGCAAACTCTTCACGCAGGTCTTCCACGTAGGATTTCACAGCACCGGTATCGCGCGCTTTTTCGGCAACTTTTGAGTAATCATCACCATCACCCAGGTCTGCGGTGAAAGTCACGACTTCACACTGATAGGTTTCCTGTAGCCACTTCAGGATAGCGGTAGTGTCGAGACCACCCGAGTAGGACAGTACAATCTTGTCGAAATCCGCCATTTTTATCTCCCCCGCGAAAAAGGGCGATATCTTACCTATTGTGGTTACCGCTGGCTATTCACACCACCTGCAAAAACGTGCCGAGCGCGTCGTGTGACGGCCACCACTTACCTGTACAATAACGCCATGCGCAGCATTACCATTACAAGGCCGGACGACTGGCACGTTCATCTTCGGGACGGGGACTATCTCACTGATACGGTGCGCGATATCGCGCGCTATTTTGGCCGCGGGATTGTTATGCCCAACCTTGTCCCACCCGTGACCAACGTCGCCGAAGCCAGCGCCTACCGTGAGCGGATTCTGTCTGGCTGCAGTAGTTTTGATCCCTTGATGACGCTGTACCTGACGCCCCAAACAAGCGCCCAGACTGTAATCGATGCGGCTGCGGCAGGTTTTGTGCATGCCTTCAAGCTCTACCCTGCCGGCGCTACTACCAACTCTGACGCTGGCGTGGATTCTGTTACAGCACTTTATCCGGTGTTTGAGGCCATGGCCAAAGCAGGCATTGTGCTGGCGGTGCACGGCGAAGTTACCGACCCGGATATTGATATTTTTGACAGGGAAGCAGTCTTCATCGACCGCTACCTGGGTCCAATCTGCGAGCTGTTCCCGGATCTCAAAGTCGTGCTGGAACATGTCACGACGCGGGATGCTGTTGAGTTCGTCAAAAGCGCAAGACCTGGGGTTGGAGCAACCATCACAGCGCATCATTTGCTGTTTAATCGCAATGATCTGCTGGCTGGCGGTATGAAGCCGGTTTACTACTGCCTGCCTGTCTTAAAGCGCAATACCCACCAGGCTGCACTCATTGACGCAGCAGTCTCGGGAAATTCACGCTTTTTCCTTGGCACAGACTCGGCACCCCACCCCCGAAACCGCAAGGAAGATGCATGCGGTTGCGCGGCGGGATGTTACACAGCCCACGCTGCCATCGAGCTTTATGCCGAGGTGTTTGCCGAGATGGATCAACTCGGTCAGTTGGAAACTTTCGCCAGTATCGCTGGCCCTGACTTCTACGGCTTGCCGCGACACACCGCCCCGATCC
>CAYGNA010000374.1:0-4452 GCA_964351065.1 uncultured Pseudomonadales bacterium | reverse complement strand
GTTCAGTGCGGCAAGTGAAATCATCCTGACCGCCCTTTCATCACCAAAAGCGGCTCGAATAGCCACGCTATCAGCGTGCGTCTTTCCAGGACCACATCCGCTTTCAGTGACATGCCGCTCCTTAGCGGCACCCGTTCACCATAGGCTTCAACAAACTGGCTCGAGAGCCCCGCGCGTGCCAGGAAAAATGGCTCCCGGCTACGTATACCAACCTCTTCCTGGGGGAGCATTGCGTGATCAGATACGTCAGTGACCGTCGCTGCAAAGCTGCCGAATTGCTGGTGGGGAAAAGCGTCGTAAAGCAAGTTGACACTCTGGCCGGGCGCGAGAAATCCAACGGCTTTGGATGGAATCAATAATCTTGCATACAGTGTTGCATCACCTGGGATAACCGTTAGCACGGCCTGACTGGAAACCACCTGTTGGCCAGCCTGTACAAGCAGAGCGGAAACTGTCCCGTCCACAGGTGCCTGCACCGTAAACTGTTCCTCCGCCAGAAGATTGTGTCGCCGTTGGCGGAGGTCCGTGGACTGCTGAGCCAGCACAGCAATTTGCTGGTTGAAGTTAGCGTTGGCATGACCGGCTGCCAGGCCAAGTTGCGCTAGTTGTTCTATCTGGGCGGCTTGCTCCGCCAGCAATCCCGCGTGACTCTGTCGAGCACTCAGCACCGCGTCGCTGAAACGGCCCCACTCCAGGCGTGAAAGTTTGCCATCCTCAAACAGGGGGCGAGCAGCATCCTGGATGTGTTGCAGCTCATCAACTCTTTGTTGCTGGAGTTGAACTACGGTTGCGTGGCGCCGGCTTTTTTCCCTGAGCGTTGCGACTTCTGATGCGAGGCGAGCCAGTTCATTGTCTCGCTGAATATCGAGTTGCCCCAACTGGCTATCGATAGCGGTCAATTGCTCGTCAAAACCAGCTAACGCGCGAGCCTTTTCTGTCAAATCTACGCTGGCTGCAGTTTCAAACCGGACCAGCACGGTGCCCGCTTTAACAGCCTGTCCGGGTGTTGCCAGCACATCTTTCACGATGCCGGAACGAGGCACATAAACCCGTTTTACAGCGTCTTTGGTTTCGAGCACCCCGGCTACCGTGGCTTTGCGTGCATACTCGCCTGTACCCAGGAAGAACATAGCAACCCCGAGGGCCACAACCAGGCCAGCGCAGATGATCCCCAGCCCGGGTGGACTGACGACTCGTGGACGGCCATCACCACGGGACGCACGATATCTGGCAGCCTGTTCGAGGAAGAGCTGGTTCAAGCGCAGCTTCCTCCTGGATTAATCATCTCCGGGACATGAACCCAGTGTTGCCACTGGGCCGGATAGTTGAGGATGTAGTTCGTGGCGATCGTCGCCAACTGGCGACAGGCAGGTGCTACTGTTTGTTCTCTGATCGGCGGCAGGCACGCAAGAGCGGGGGCTTGCCGGTCGCGCCAGGCGATGAGTGGAATGAGATCAGCCTGGCCAAGAACAGCAAGCTCGGCCGGTCCCCGCACAAGATGCATGGGTTGTTCCAGCAGGTTTACTTCCAGCGTTGGGCCGAAAGAAGCGGGCAGATCATAAAGCGCGACCACCAGGTGACCTCGCCGTAGTGCTTTAACGAGCCGAATTGCGCGCTGCTCGCCATGTCGAACAACCTCAACGGGGGTGCCATTGCCGATTAGGTCAAAGACTGCCGTCTCCAGTGCCGAGGGCGCTTTTTTGCGTACCACCAGAATCTTTCGCCTGGTTTTCAGTGCAAGGTGAACCCGTAGGAGGGCGAGCAGATAATCGCCCCCGTGGACGGTTGTTAAGACAACACCGCGATTCGAACGGTCAATAAACGCCGCAACCTCATCCAGGTCGTATGTCTGCAGTGTGCGGGCTCGCTTAACCGCCGATGCCCGATCAGCACCGGCGAGGATCTGCCACTCGCTCTGGGCTTGTTGTCGATTCGCCAGGTGAGATATGGCGATTTGGCGAGCCCTTTTGTCCGGTTCGTGCAGCAGTGCGCCAATGAGCCGCGTTAGTTGGCGTAAGCCCTCGGAATCTGCTGTTTGGAATGACAGTCTCATATGACAATTTGACTTCTGCACTTGAGACCAACAATGGTGCCGAAGGATCGTTCCCTACAATCAGCAGAGATTGACGATGCGCTGTGTGCGATATCTCGCAACATTGCGTAGGCCGCTACTCACACTGAACTTGAGTCCAGCGTGTTAGCCCAGGAGCAGAACCAGAACGACACTAAGCAGTGGTATGGAAAGCATCGTTGATATCACTACAACCGTTGCGGTGGACGCGACACCCGCCTGATACCTGTTGGCGAACAGGTAGACGTTAATACCGCTTGGACATGCAGCCAGGATGACCGCGACAGCCGTCCAGGCTGCAGGCAGATCAAATACCATGTCGCAGACCAGCCAGACCAGCAACGGATGCGCGACGTTTTTTAGTGCGACTGCCAGGCTAATCCGCAGCATGTCGCCAGCGATTCGGTATTGGCTGATAGACGCGCCCATGGAGAAGACGGCACAGGGCAGGGCTGCGCTACCCAGATAACCCGCCATATTGTCGAGTGTCACGGGTAGCGTCAGGCCGGAGAGATTCAAAGCCAGACCGGCAACCAGACCGACCACAATCATGTTTCGCGCCAGAACCTTTGCTGTTTGCAGCGGGAGTGCCGCGAGGCTACCCGACTTTAGTTCCGCAAAGAGAGTTGTCAGCACAAACATGACTGCTGCATGTGTCGAGACAATGATAAACAAAGGGACGGTACCTTCTGTACCCAGGGTCGCAATAACAAGTGGAATGCCCAGTAGAACCACGTTGCTGTACGTGGAACTCATCGCAAAAACACTGGCGGCAACCGTCGACAGTTGTAGTAGTCGACCCAGCAGCAACGTGACCAGAAAGAGAACCAGCGTGGTACCGTAGTAGGCCAGCAGGAATGTAACGGGCATCGTGGAAGGCAGATCTGCATTGGCAACCGCCCGAAACAGCATCACAGGAATGGCAAACGTGAACACAAAAGAAGACAACCCTTCAATTGCAGTGGGTTTGATCCAGCCTGCCTTTCCCGCAACAAATCCGAACACGACCAGGCCAAAAACCGGCAGGATAATGTCCAGGACAAGCGTCACGACCGGGTGGTGCCTTCAGTTCCAGTGTTAGCGTCAAAAAAACGCGTTGTGTCTTTGCCGCCTCGCTTGGCGCTGTACATTGCTTCATCCGCCCGATTAATCAGTTGCTCCAGCGTATCCCCATCGTTTGGACAAAGCGAAATGCCAATGCTACCGGTGACGTTGATGTGAATTGTATCTGCCCGCTTCCCGGTACGGATGACAATTGGCTTCGAGACAGCCGTTGAAATCCTGTCAGCTGCAATCTGGGCACTTGCGGTGTCCTGTACGTGTTCGGAGAGCACAACAAACTCGTCCCCACCGAGGCGGGCCACTGTGTCTTCACTACGAACCTGTTCGAGCAGATTGTCGGCAATATCTTTCAGTACCCTGTCCCCAACAGCGTGGCCATAACTGTCGTTAACCGACTTGAAATCATCGAGATCAATGAACAGGACAGCAAATCGGCCGTGTGACCGCCGCGCGCGAGCGACTGACTGTTCCATCCGTTCGCGCAGCAGATTTCTGTTTGGCAGGCCGGTCAGTGGGTCGTGCAGCGCCATCTGCTCATTCGCACTGCGTTCCGCGTCAATCTGCTTGAGGTGTGCAAAAAGTTCCCGCTTCTGCTTGTCGCTTGAATAACCGGCCACGCTGGCGACGAGTAGCCCAGGAATCAGGAAAAGCATGGCATCTGCCAGAAGTGCAAGGCGAACATCCGCACTTGCCAGCGTCATAACAACCAGTGCGAGCAGTAAAACCGAGGTAATCACTCCGTGCAGAAACTTGAGCCCAACAAAGTTGCTGAGCAGAATTACAATACACAGACCAGGCATAAACAGTGTCAGGTCTGCGTCAGAGCTGATATGAACCAGTGGAATGGCCGTCGCGACCACCAGCGTAACAATTAGCCCTGCTTCCACAAAGCGGGGAGCCCGCGTGACGATCACTGCGAGCAATACAAGTGCAGTGGCCAGACCGGCGGCACTCGGCCAACTGACAAGGCTCTTGATGATCCCTGTCATTTCAAGCAGGACAACCAGTATCAAAAACGGAATAACGAGAAATAGCAGTGGTATAAGGGTTGCGCCCAGCCTTGGCGCGTTACCAGCCGAGTACTCCTGTTCCAGGTTGCGGTCGAGATAGTGCAGCGTCCAGGGATTCAGCGCGTAGGACTTGATTTCTGTAGCTTCTAACGCCATTGCCTGACCAAACAGCCCACTCAAAAACACATAGACGCTAGTCTAGCCCAAGACCTGCGCGGATTCTCGCGCTTTTGGCCACTTTGCACTCAACCATGTGGCTGTTATATTCGGTGCTCGTTTGATTCAAGAGGGAAGTTTCATGGCATTTAA
>CAYGNA010000373.1:0-4462 GCA_964351065.1 uncultured Pseudomonadales bacterium | reverse complement strand
TCCCCAGATTGCACCATGGCGCAAGTTCGCTCCTGACCGCCACCAATATCTTCCGTTTTCGCTTCCCAAAGCGACATTTTCGTTTACAATCCTCCAGCTTGCTGTACTAGAAATATGGAATTATTTCATGCGCTGCCAACAATGCAGTCTCAAAAACATCGTCAGAAATGTATCGCTATACTTTTTTTCCTTACTGGGCATGGTGAACTATTCCACAAGTGCAACTGCATCAACGCTTATTGAAGCTTACGAAAAAGCATCCACCTTCGATCCGACTTACAAAGCGATCGAATACGAGACAAATGCCAATCAGGAAATCTACTCTCAAGCCCGTTCCAATCTGTTGCCAACCATACAGGCGAATTACACAAGGACGCAGCGATACCAGGACATCGTGAGCTCGGATATACCAGCGTTCGGCTCTGGGTCAACCAATTTTCCGATAGGAGACTATGGGCTAACGGTCAGTCAGTCGATCTACAGCTACAAGAATTGGGCCAGGCTGGACGAAGCAAAACTGGAACAAGGGCGCTTGAGCGATCAGTTGGTCGCTGCAGAACAGGATTTGATGTTAAGACTTGCCGTCGCCTACCTGAATGTATTGAACGCCAATGAAGATTACCAAAGTGTCAGGGCCGAAGTCCGGTCTTTACAGAAACACTTTCAGGTAATCAACGAAAAGACCAAAGACGGACTTGCTCGCCGCACTGACTTGCTTGATGCGCAAGCGCGTATGCTGGGGGCGGAATCTAGAGAAATCGAGGGCCTGGCCCTGGTGCGGGACAGCTTAACCGGTTTAGCGACCATTACCGGGAAAAAGCCTGAAAGCATCTATTTATTGGGCGACGACCTGACGTTGGCACTGCCTGAGATGGACTCTGTCGATGCCTGGCTCGATGCTGCGATGAAATATAGCCCTAACATAAAAGCAGCAATCAACGCGGTCAAATCAGCCGAGAAACGTATTGCGGTTGAAAAGGGTGACCGCTATCCCACCGTCGATTTGGCGCTTAGCTACAATAATAACGATGCGGATGGCTCGCTATTCGCGGGTAGTAGTGAAGTTAACACCAAAGATATTCGACTCTCCATCAATCTGCCAATTTATACGGGCGGCGCTACTTCTTCAAATATTCGAGCCGCCAATGAACGCAGTTGGCAAGCAATACAGTTGCGCGAACAGGAAATCCTCGCCGTAAACCGCGAGGTAGAAGCAGCCTTTGATGGCATTGTCAGTGACATCTTTAAAGTATCTGCTCTCAACAAATCAGTTGAATCTTACGAACTTGCCGCGGCAGCAAGAACGCTGTCCTACAACGCAGGTCTGGTACAGATATTGGCCGTGCTGGATGCGGAACGTGATTTATATGCCGCGCGAAGAGAGTACGCAACAGCAAGATACAGCTATCTCGTCAACACACTGCGGTTGAAGCGCGCAGCAGGGTTACTCAACCAGAGCGATCTGCAATACGTGAGCAGCTTGCTGACCAAAGAGACCTCGCAACAATCTTACTATATGCCGCTCAACAGATCTGGCAAGGCCAGCGACCTGACACAGTTTACGTCGGGGTCACGCCGGTAGTGGCATGCATGACCTTGCCGCGCTACTGAAAGCATTCGTCACCAGTTCGGCGGCACCTTACGGCAAAGAATATTCAGTCCGTTGGCGTAACGGAATCGCTGACCACGATCGTTTCCTGATGTCGATCCATAAGCTGGATCTTGCAGGGTCTGCCGTAATGGCCAGAGAAAAGCTGGAAGACTTGCTCCAACTGCTTTGCTGCCCAGTAGAATCTTCTCAACAACTCTGGGACTACTGGAACAATACCAGTGTTGTTCACTTCGGCTTCGAACAGACCGCTGCTTGCGAGCCCTACCTGAAAATTTACTTTGAGATTACGGCCAGGAACCAGACTGATATGCGCAAAGAACAACTGATTCATGTCGCAGTCAAATGGAATCCACAGCATCCTGCAAACGCTGCTTTCTCTCGCTACTCACTGGTCCCTTGTGACAACGCGAACGTCCTTGGCAGGCAATTGCACCGGCTTTGTCCCGAGTGCTTCTTGCCTGCTTTTGAAAAACTGATTCAAAAAGCACTGACTCATTGCGATGTGAGCGAAATAATGTTGCTGGCGATCACCGATGACAACAGCCCTCGCGAGTCTTTGGATCTGAATCTGTATAACAGCCGAATGACTATCGGTGACAGTATCACCGACCTGCTTGAACTGTCGGCACTCAATGGTTGTGAGGAAAGCGATTGGCTAACATCGCATAAGGACAGGCTACTCGGTCATTTAGCGGCGGGCAGGGACCGTGACCGAAGCGACTTTGTGACGCTCTACTACGGTGTGGAGTCACACTGATATGCGCTGCGATGCAGACCATTGGAAGATTGGCGCTGAACCCGTCTTGGCGGAGCCGACCGATAATTACGTTGACTATTGTCTTTGGCCCTATGAGCCACTGACAAACACGGAAGGCAAATGGCGCTCCAGCAATCTGCTACGCCATAGTTTTGATCATGCGGGGATTGGCCACGAAATTTTCGAACTCTGCGCAACCCTTCAAGACACCCTGGGTGCAGGACGCATCATCTGGGGCATCAAGATGGCAGAGGGTCAATTGTTTTGGGAGTTTTATTTCTACGACTACGGTCGCATGGAACGACAGGTATCAGTGAGCCAATTGCTCAAACTGCTCTCGCCCTGGGTCAAATGCGAATTGGCGATGGACGAATCTCGCCCCTATTTCATGTTCTCGATTGAATTCAACCAAAGCTGGAACGAACCCGCTGGGCGAATCCTAAACGATTTGTCTGTCTATATTGGCAATCCGAGTTCACAGGTCTCGTCCGGTATTTCTTATACACTGTCCAACGGCGGTCTTGCCTTTGACAATCTCTACTATTTTTTTGCTACCGAGGAACATCACGAGGAAATTCTCGGCAAGGTCTTGTGCTCCGCTCATATCGATCTGACAACAATAGACCCATCCGACCTGCTCTGGCCAGAGCTCGTCGACTGTGGCGTCACCGTGGTTGCCAACAAGCGCTTTAACGATGGTTTGTATTTCTCCAGGATCAAAGTACAACAGCTTGTGTCTGCGTTGCGACGTTTGCAGTTTCCCGCTGAACTGGTAGAACATATCGATGGCCACGCGCACCTACTCGATCACTTGTACTTTGATGTAGGTTTTGACTACAAAATGGTGGATGGGCAGGTACAACTCTTGAAGGGCGCTTACTATGGCTACTTCTAGCCTCAACTCCTTTTCAGTTTTCGATCACAGCCAATACATTTCCCTGACGATGGAATTTCGCTGCAATTTGAAATGCGTACACTGCATGATTGAAGATTCCATGCATTGGTTGCAGCCTCAAACCGAGGCCGATTTTCAGCAGGTGTTGATGACTAATCGGCTCGAAAGCCGATGGCGCGGAATGATACTGACCGGCTCCGAAATTACCTTGATGAAAACGCTACCCGACCTGGTCAGCCGCGCCAGGAACGCAAACTTCGAACATGTTCGAATACAAACTCACGGTATGCATCTCGCCAATACGAGATTTTGCGACAGGCTGCTGAATGCTGGTGTCGACGAATTCTTTGTCAGTGTGGCGGGCAGTGATGCAAAGACGCATGACGAGATCACGCGCATTCCCGGGGCATTTGATCGCATGATGGCAGGCCTTGAGTACCTCGACCAGTTTGACCATGTCAAACTCATTACCAATTCGGTCATCACTCAACTGAGCTATTTTTTGCTGCCGGGGATAGTGACAAGTCTGCAGCATTTGAAGCGTTTGGTGCAGATGGAGTTCTGGAATTTCTGGCCGATGGCTGAGATTGATACCAAACAACTCGCGGCGCCTGTCGCCGATATTCAGCCTTATCTACTTCATGCCATCAAACTGGCCAGAGATAATGATCTGGGGGTTGAAGTAAAAAATTACCCGGAGTGCCTTCTGGGTGCATATCGCGCAGCGTTACACAATGATCAACCCGAGTTAATGATCGATCCTGATTTCTGGACTGAGTTTAATCGCAATGGCTTCCATCAATGTGCTTATCGCAGCCAGTGTCAATCCCACCAATGTCTCGGTTTGAATGAAGCTTACACTGCACGCTTCGGCTGGGAACGAGATTTGCTGAAGCCCATCTGACGACCTGACATTTCACTCTGGCCTTGCTGCCGTAATCACGTGAAAGGTCGTTTCCAGCTCAAGACTGCGACACTGGATATCAGTAAAACCACTTTGCTCCAGTTGCCGCCGATAAAACGCTGAGGTCTTGTAACTCCTGAAGAACAACTGAGTGGCGAGATTGCCGAATGTTGACTGTGTAGATTGCCAGTTGAGTTGTGCACGTTCGAATATCAATATTTGCCCACCCGGTCTCAGGGCATCGAAGGCCCTGTTAAGCAAAAGGTTCACTGCCGACTCCGGCCAATCATGCAA
>CAYGNA010000372.1:0-4464 GCA_964351065.1 uncultured Pseudomonadales bacterium | reverse complement strand
TGCTCCTGCTGTTGTTGCTGCTGCACAAGTTCTTTATGCTATGCCTTGTTAATCGGGGCATCTGCTTTCTGGGGATTCAGCGCCAGGGCTTCATCGAAAGCTTCAATTGCTTCTTCAAGCTTGCCCTGCCTGGCCAGGGCATTGCCAAAATTGTATTTACCCCGACTGTCTTCCAACCCGGCAAACTGCTTGGCGGCAGCTTCAAATGCCTCGGTTCGGTACTGGGCTGAACCTTTCCACGCCGGGTCATCGAACAGACTTGCAGCACGCACCGGATCACCTGCTTCCAGGGCTTCGATCCCTTGCTGGTCCCTGGTTTGCCAGAGATCATCCCAGAAGGATGCATCGGCTCGTTCCACGGGCAGGATGAACAGCAGGGGAATCGACCAGAGCCAGCCGCGTCGAAACGCCAGTGCCGCCAGAGGTAACAGCAATAGCAGTAACCAGGGACCTTCTTCTATCCACACGTCAAAATCCCGTTCCAGGGTTCGAAATGCACCTTCACCAGGAACAGGCTCGTTGCTGAGAAGATACTCCAGATCCTCGTCGGTTAGCGTCATCTGTGCAAAGCGGCCACCCGCGATACTGGCGAAGCCACCAAGCGCAGCGGTATCAACCCGGGGAATCACCAGGTTACCCTGCTGATCCTTGACGTAACCGCCGCCGTTGGCAAAGTTATCAGCAGGAATGGGCGCGCCTTCAGGCGTTCCAACAGAAAGTACAGATACGGGGTATGCATACTGGTATTCCCGCGCGATGCGCTGGGACTCAGCGATGTCACGGATCTCATCTGTGATGATCAGGATTCTGCCGCTCAGTGCATTTGCGTCCTTGAACAGGTTAATGGCGAGGTCCAGGGCCGGGGCGAGTTCGCTTCCTGGCGCCGGCATTATCTCGGGTGAGATCGCCGGGATCATTTCCTTGATCGTGGCGGCATCGTCAGTGAGGGGTGATACGGTGTGAGCGTCACCCGCAAAGACAATGAGACCGGTGACGCCTTCGCCCCGGGTATCGAGCAGGTCCTGCAACTTTCGGCGCGCCCGGACCAACCTGTTGGGACGAACATCTTCTGCGTACATTGAGCGGGTCAGGTCGAATATGACAACCAGCGCATCTTCTCGCTCGTGCACTGGTTGTGGCGTTTTACGCCATACCGGTCCGGCCAGGGCGACGGTGGCGAGTAGCCATGCGATGAGCAGCAGTGCAAGCGGGCGACCCCGTTTGCCCTCGCCGGCAGACTCCAGCAGAAACGGCAGGAGACCGGGATCAATGGTGTTTTCCCAATTGGAATTGCGTGAGTTTCTTGCGCGGAGCACAAGGAACAGGATGAGGGCCGGGATCAATACGTAGAACCACTCAGGCCGAAGGAAATGGAATTCGTTGAACATCTCGGTAATCATATCTGCCCCGGGGCTGTTGGGGCGGAAGGGTTGGTTGCGCTCGTCTCGTTTTCAACGGCGCTTCGCCGGCCAGTCATGAGACCAAGCATCCAGCTGGTTACCAGTGGATGGAGCAGCGCGCTCAGCAAACTAAGCAGCATTGCAAAGGCAAGGGGCCAGACGAATAGCGCACGGGTTGGCCGGTAGGTTTCTGCGGCCTGCTCAATGGGTTCCAATTCATCCAGTTTGACGTAGATGCTTTCGAGTTCGCGTGCATCCCGGGCGCGTTGGTAGATCCCGCCCGTAAGACGGGCGATTTCGGTGAGGGCCCGTTCATCCAGTTCGGCTGATGGATTGATGGTTCGGTTGAAGAGTAAGCCGGGTACCTGCATTTCATCGGAACCGAAGCCAATCGTGTAAATCTTCACACCTTGCTGCGCGGCGATCTGGGCCGCCTGCAGGGGCGAGACCTCACCGACATTGTTACGCCCGTCGGTCAACAGTATCAGTATGCGGCTCTCGGCTGGTCTGGTCTGTAGCCGTTTAACAGCAAGACCAATTGCGTCCCCGACGGCAGTTTTGCCACCTGCGATGCCAAGTGGTGTTTCAGTCAGCAGGGTACGGACTGTGTTGCGGTCAAAAGTCAGTGGCGTCTGCAGGTAAGCCTGGGTCCCAAACAGGATCAGGCCAAGTCGGTCTCCCTTGCGGCGTTCAACGAAATCGCCCACCACGTCCTTTACAACGTCAAGGCGTGTGGCCTTGCGACCACCCTGCACCATGTCCTCTGTGCCCATGGAGCCTGATATGTCCACTGCCAGCATCAGGTCGCGACCGGTTGTCGGGAGTTCAATCGGATCACCCACGTACTGGGGACGCATGCAGGCAAGCACCAGCGCGAGCCAGCCAATTACCATCAAGGCCCGTCGGATGTTTGAACGACGCTCCTGGCGAGATTCACTGGTATAGCCCGCCACCGAGCCGTAGAAAGGTACGTACAGGGCAGCATCCTGTTGTTTGGCGCGCGGCAGCAGAAAATAGGTCACCAGCGGCAACAGCAGAAATGCAGCAGCAAAAGGCCAGAGGAATTCGATCATGCTGATTCCTCTCCCACCTTGTGTGACCTGATCCAATAGCGCCCCAACTGCCCGAGACCCAGGACATCAATATCGGCATCTGCCCGGTAGCCCGCTTCAATCAGTGCCTGGCCCGCACCAAGGCGAAACTCCTCGGTATTAGCAGTGCTGTCAAGGAATTGGACCCAGCGTTCACCCGTCAGGTTCGCAACGCGATCGCGCGGGTAACGGGTCAGGGCAACGCGTTTTAGCAGCGCGGAATATTGTTCGAGAAAGAGCGCGGCATCGCCATCTTCATGAAACTGCTGTTCAATCGTATTGAGCTCACCCAGCGCCTCACGACGATACCGATTGCGCCGGTAATTCAGCCATAGCCAAAGGGCAGCGCCGGCAAGTGCTAACGCGGCAAGGAAGGCGAGCGCCCACCAGCCTGGCGCGGGTGGCCAGCTTGCGACGGCTTCTGGCACCTGGATATCGCGCAACTGCGCCAGCGGATCCGCAGCGCCCTGTGCCGGTCCCGGGTTCACTATGGAGGGTGCTGTGGCCACTGCTACCTGGCCGCCGCCACGTAGGCGTTGTACTGGTTTACAACACTCGACACCAACGGCAAATCTGTTGAGAGTTCGAGCAAGGGAGCTTTGATGCGGGCAAACGCATTGCGGGTCAGGGTGAGGCGCTCGTGAAACTGGACTTCAAACTGGCTGCGGTACTGACTGTCACCAGTATTGATGCGTACGCGTTCGCTGCCGTTGGTGATGGTATACATGTCAGGTTTTGGGAGATTGCGTTCGAGTGGATCTGAAATAAAAAAGCCAACAATGTCGTTGTGCCGGGCCAGTTGATTGAAGTGGATCAACGCGCTTTCATCAAGTCCCAGAAAGTCACTGACGAGGAAAATGGTGCTGCCGTGTTTGGCAACGCGCCTGACGTTACGCAATGCTTCAGCGAGATAGTGGGCGTTTACCTGTGTGTCCTCGCTCTCGCGTTGCAGGGCGAGGTTGAAGTCGGTGATTTCGCTCAGCAGACGTAGCACCGAGTGTTTGCTGCGTCTTGGCCTGACATCCCGGTGACCGCGTTCGCTGAAGACGATGCCGCCAGTGCGATCGCCACGGTCCAGTGCAGTCCATGCCAGCAGCGCCGCTGCCTGCGCCGCGATGACAGATTTAAAGGCAACCTTGGAGCCAAAGAACATTGACTGCGACTGATCGGCCAGGATCAGTACCGGACGCTCTTTCTCCTCCTGGAATACCTTGGTATGAGGTACCTGTGTACGCGCCGTAACGCGCCAGTCAATGGTACGAATATCGTCACCTGGTTGGTATACCCTGACCTCGGAAAAGTCGATGCCGCGGCCACGAAAGCTGGACGTTAGCAACCCGGAAAGTGGATTGCGCGACCTGCTGGCAGCAATAGCGCCGATTTCACGTGCTGAGTGTCGCAGGCGTATCAAGTCGCGGATGCTGGTGTAGGCACCCCCGGTGAGCGGAAATTGATTACTGGTGCTGGTGCGGGTCTTGCCGGATCGCATGGTCTTCAGGCGGCAGCAACGCGTTGTACCAGGGTGTTGATGACGGTGTCGGGATCGATCCCCGTCGCCTCCGCTTCGAAGCTGACAATAATGCGGTGGCGGAAAACATCGTTCACAACAGCCTGGACATCATCCGGGCTGACAAAATCTTTGCCATTCAGGTAAGCGTTGGCCCGGGCACAGGCATCCAGCGCAATCGTGCCGCGAGGTGACGCGCCGTAGTCAAGCCAGTTAGCCAGGTCGTCACCATAGGCACTCGGGTTTCGCGTTGCCAGTGTGAGTTGGACAATGTATTCCTCAACAACCGGTGCCATGTGCAGTGAGAGGATTTCCTGTCGAGCGTTGAAAATTGTCTCCTGGGAAACGGCTGGAGGTGGCGTTGGCCTGGTTGCCATGGCCGGCGCCAGGGACTCGTTGCGAACGAGTTTGAGTATCTCTCGTTCTGCTGCGGCATCGGGGTAGTCAATATTGACCTGCATGAGGA
>CAYGNA010000371.1:0-4464 GCA_964351065.1 uncultured Pseudomonadales bacterium | reverse complement strand
ATGTACATCATACTGGCGGCTTTTGTTGCCGGCATGGCCATCGCCATCGACAGTACCGCAGGCGAACGTGAACGAAAATCCCTGGAAGCACTACTGATCAACCCCGTCGATCGACTTCACCTGGTTTTTGGCAAGTGGCTAGCCGCGAGTGTCTTTTCAGGCGTTGGCATTACCCTGACAGCGATACTCTGCATCATTGCCATGTCCCAGGTACCCCTGGCAGAAATTGGTCTCAAGTTTGATGTATCCGTCGTGCAGGTTATGCTGATGATCGTGGCTGCATTACCTGTTGCACTCTTTGCAACCGGCCTGCAGTTAGCACTCGGTATGTTTGCCCGGTCTTTCAAGGATGCCCAATCTTACATGGGCATACTCATCATCTTGCCCGTTATCCCGTCACTCTTTCTGTTATTCAATCCGGTTGCAACAAGAGACTGGATGTTTGCAGTGCCTGTAGTCGGTCAGCAGTTGCTTATCGTTGATCTTATTGGGGGTAAGCAGGTACCGGCTATCGCATACCTGCTTTCTGCCTTCTCCAACCTGACCCTGGGCATTGGGCTTGCAACACTGACCGCCAGGTTATTTCGCCGCGAGTCGATTATCACGGGCTGACAACTTGCTGATAAAAAAACCAACAGTCACTGGCGTGCGTCATCGATTGATATACCACATCGCATCATCGGTCAGCGTGCCGGCTACATCTATGCCAGCACGCTCAAAAAGCCCACGGTAGTCAGCAAAGGCGGATACCTCAACGACAATGGCAATATGAGCAGACTATTCAGCGATCGTTTCTAGCTCACCTCGATACGCAGGAATCGAGCTGGACGTTTCTCGACAAAAGAGGCAACGCCTTCCTTAAAATCATCGCGTGCCAGACTTTCATCCATCCAGCGGGTTGATTCCGCCATTGCCTCGCCCAACTCACGGTTCAGGTGCTTGTATACCTGCCGCTTCATCATCATCAGTGACATGGGCGCGGAGGTACCGGCGATCTCTTTGATGTAAGCCTGCGCTTGTGTTACCGCGGTGCCGTCTTCGCACAAACGATTGGCGTAACCGATTCGGTACGCTTCTTCGCCATTGACACGACGCGAGCTCCAGAAGATATCGAGCGCGTTGGACGGGCCCACGATGCGTGGCAGCATCCAACTGGTGCCGTGCTCGGCGATCAGGCCACGCGGCCCAAAGGACGACACAAGTTTTGCACTACGATCCATAAATCGCATGTCACAAAATGTCGCATAAGAGAAGCCAAGCCCCGCTGCTGCACCGTTGATAGCCGCGATCAGCGGCTTGCGGAGCCCGAGAAAATAGGTCGGTGAGCCTTTGTAATTGGGATCATGATCAGGATTGCCCGGATCTGCCTTGAGATCATCAAAGCTCTCGGAAATACGTTCTCCCGCATCACTCATCTTGCCAAGTGCATTCATGTCCACGCCAGAGCAGAAGCCACGGCCGGCGCCGGTCAGTACAGTACCAACGACATCGGGATTTCGCTCGGAGGCATCGAGCGCATGGCGGATCTCAGCCTGGGTCAAATCGGTCAATGCATTCAACTGGCCAGGCCGGTTAATCGTGATTGTGGCAACCGGGCCGTCGATCTCGTACAGAATTTCACTATAGTCAGTCATTTCTGCTCCTGTGCTGTCGGATTGGGTCGGTAATTCCCCCATAAATAGTTGGCTTCAGAGGAAAGCGTTTTAAGCTGCCTTTCTCAATTTCCAGATCGGCATAAATCCACCCAAAGCCATAGTGGGTCTTTCATTGTTGTAGCTTCATCAAAAAGCTATTTAGCCGCTAGTCGATTATCACGGGCTGACAACTGGCTGATAAACAAACCAACAGTCACTGGCGTGCATCAGCGATTGATATGCCGCATAGCATAATCGGTCAGCATGCCGGATGCGTCTATACCTGCACTCTCAAAAAGTCCGCGGTAGCCGCCAAAGGCGGATACCTCAAAGACAATGGGGCCGTGGTCGGTCGTATCGGCAACATCCACACAGGTGAAATCCAGACCAAAAGGTCGCTGGGCCTTTTCCGCCAGGTCGATAAACTCCTGCGGTGGCTGATAGGCACGGTATCGGCCACCTTCACGCGTGGTCGTGTGCCAGGCACTACCGTCGCCCACCCGGGAATATGCGCCGATATAGTCGCCGCCCAAAAACACAAGTCCATGATCAACACCCCGTAGATCAACCTTCTGCTGCAGGTAGAAGATTTTTTCACCGTTAGCCTGAAACGCACGTAAATGGCCCTCGAGGGTTAGGGCATCGTCCAACAGCATCATGCCGCGAGCTTTGGTACTGTATAGTGGCTTGAGGATGATCGGCAGCCTCAAACGACACCAGGCTGCTGCATCATCGACACTTTCTGTCACAAAAGTCGGTGGCATGGGAATGCCGTTCTCGCGCAGGTGGATGGTACAACTGAGGCGACTGATCATCGCGCGAATACGTGATGGTTTCGAGAAAAATGCGAATCCACGGCGCTCCAGCAACTCAAGCAACTCAAGCTCATCCAGCAAATGTGATGAGTAGATCGGCCCCATCTTTTTCAGGATAAATCCATCAAATTCAGCCAAATTGTGGTCAAGGTGGTAGAACTCGGTTGCCTCCAGGTCATACCCAATCTCACCCAGTTCCAGCACGGTACCTCCCGCGCCTTTCTGGCGCAGCTTTTCACTGAGGGACTCAGTAGACCAGGCACCGCGGATACCAATTACTCCAATGTTCAAAAGCGAGTCCCTTATCGGTACAAAAAATAATCCTGGGAGAGCCGGAACTCGCCAATGTCGTCGCGGTGTTCCAACAATTCGTGCAGCACACTTGTGCCGCGCATAAACATATTGGTAGAGAAACCTTCATCAAACATAAAACGGGTTGATGTTACCAGTGACCGGAACAACCCGAGCGCCAGCCTGGCATGAAAAGTTGTGTCACCCTGCTTGTCTGCATAGTCAACTGCACATTCAAACATCCGCGTGTTTGCTTCATTCAGCCGCTGTCGGATGTCTGAGCTGAAAATTGGCACCCTGAAGTTGGAGACAAGAAAAACCGAGACGTCCTGCGCATAATCACCGTACCGACTCCGGTGAACATCCACAAAATAGATGTCCTCGGTCCCGGCACCAAAAATAATGTTGTCGACGTTGAAATCCCCATGAATCAATGTGGAAAACGGCGCTTTCAACGTACGTTCAAGCTTTCTCGCATCTTTCAGCATCTTGCCCATATTGGCTTCAAGATTAAACAACTGCCCATGCACCGAGACGATGTCGTCGGTGCGGCTCACCAACTGCGCAATGTGATCTGATCTAACCGTTTTTTTCCGACGCGTTGTATCCCACAGGCTAACCATCGATGTTGCCAACAGATCCAGCGCCTGCCCTACCCGCCCGCGTTGATTGATCAGCAATTCCAACAGATCCTGCCCTTCGATGTATTCAAGCAGCAGGGTCGCGTATTTCTTTTTACTTTGGTGCCAGAGAACCGCAGGCACTTTAACGGCGCTCACTTGCCGGAACTGTAGCAATGCTTTTGCTTCTTCATCAATCTTGTCCCGCGCGCCTTCCTTGTAAAAGAAACTTCGCTGATCGTGATTGTTATGAACCACAACCGTGCCGACACGACTCCCGGAACGCGTGTTCATCACTGAATTGAACTCCACGACCTCCTCGCGAATGTCGATACCCTGACGGGCCAGCCCTTTCATCAGGTTTCGAAACTGCCTGATTCCCAGTTCTTCACCAAGGTGAATGTTGAGTACAGCCTCGCCAATGTTAAGAAAGGCATCACCCACGCGTTCCAGGTAACGCAGTATAAAAAGCAGTGTCAGTGAGTCGTCAACGTCCCGCCTCTGTCGAAGGTTGCGCCGCACGACCAGAAACGACTCATCATATAGGTCATCCACCGTCTGCTCAGAGTCGCAGATACTCTGGGCCAGCGTCAGGTTTAGCTCGGTTAACGCCGGGTAGGTCATATCAAGGGCGCGATAAAACTCGCGGTAGTATTGCTTGAGTTCGTACCCTGCTGGGAACTCCGGATCGTTGAAGTGTCGGACCTGGTCGCAGATGCTCTCAAAAAGATCACTGATCCGTTCCAGGTTGCCAGCAACCGTAATCAGCGCTTTAAAGTAGTTTACCTGCCGATCATCATCCGCAAGTCGGTGAATCTGGAAATAGCTCTTGTTGACCAGGGTGTTCTTGAGATTATCGACATAATCTTCGCGTTCTTTGATTCGTTTAAGCTTGTTACGCGTCGGCATTTCAATATAAGACAGCGACGCGCGTGCCTGCTTCTTGACCTCCAGCACAAGAAACTGGAGATCGACGTTGACACCTTCGTCTATAGGCATAAAAAACGTTTCCGCGGGTAGCGCTTAGGATTGAATCAGGTTAGTCGGCAGTATTCGGCTTGGACCCGGATGGTGCTGCTGGTGATTTGGCAGCGGGTTTACGCC
>CAYGNA010000370.1:0-4473 GCA_964351065.1 uncultured Pseudomonadales bacterium | reverse complement strand
GATCCCGCCCATGCCACGGTCCAGCGCTTCCTGGTTCATTTCGAGCACGGTGACGGGAATGCCTACATTCAGGAAACACATGGAGATACCACCACCCATGGTGCCACAGCCAACCACGCCCGCTTGCTTGATCTCACGAACCGGGGTCTCACGCGGCACATCAGGAATTTTGGCAACTTCCCGCTCGGAGAAGAAAATGTGGATCAGCGCCTCACGCTGCGGATGGTTCAGGCATTTGGCAAAGCAGGCTTGCTCAACTTCCATACCTTTGTCGAAATCCCCGACATTCACGGCAGCTTCAACACACTGGATAATCATCTCCGGTGCAAACCGCTTGCGCATGCGACGCGTCGCATTTTTACGCGCATCGTCAAAGATAGCCTGATTTCCACGATCTTTCTCAACCACTGCTGACTCATCACGGATACGGCGAACAGGACTGCCTTTGGCCACGATATCTTTTGCGAACGCCATTGCAGCGTCCACTACATCCCCTTCAGCCAGGGCGTCGGCGATGCCCATCTTCGTAGCCTGGGGCCCCGGAATCGGATCACCTGAAAGAATGAAGTCGAGCGCCTTCTGAGCGCCAATCAGGCGAGGTAGACGTTGGGTGCCACCTGCTCCGGGCAGTAAGCCGAGCTTGACCTCTGGCAGACCTACCGGCGCAGACGGTGCAATAACACGGTAGTGACAGCAAAGTGCTACTTCTAACCCGCCACCAAAGGCAGTGCCGTTGATTGCAGCCACAATCGGCTTCGGGCTGTTATCCATGGCGGGCAAGCAATCATGCAGGCTGGGTCCCTGGGCACCTCCACCAAACTCTGAAATATCTGCTCCCGCAATAAAGGCGCGGCCGGCGCCGGTGAGCACAATAGCCTTGATGGCATCGTCGGCGAGCGCTTTCGCCAGGCCGTCCGCCAAGCCTTGCCGTACACCAGACGACAACGGGTTAACGGGTGGGTTATCGATGGTCATTAGCGCAATGTCACCACGCGTTTCGTAATGAACTTCTCCTTTCATGCTTTCCTCTCGCTGCTTGTTTTAAGTTTGGACTGGAAGGACCCAGATGATACGCCGATTACCACGAGTTGTGACCCTCCGGCGCGGACGCACCAGAATGGCGCGACCACTTCGCCAGCATGACTGTTGCTGGCACGTCACTCAGGCTACACTCCGGCAATAACAACTGGATGGGGTCGGGTCGTGATTCACACCAACGTGCTGCTGAATGTCAACAAGACAGCCGATATTGACACTGTCGCTGCCTTGCTCCGGCAGCAGGCGTTGCTATCCGAGCAGGAGCCAGGCTGTGTTCGCTTTGAGGTATTTCATTCCAGCGCTGAGCCAAAGCTCTTTATCCTGGTCGAGACCTGGGCGTCACAGGCTGACCTGGACAGGCACCGCGAGGCAGAGGCGTTTACGACGCTCTACATCCCCAAGGTACTGCCACTCGTTGATCGAATGCCACACCCGTCAACCCGGGTCTGGCCCGAATAGATCGCGGGGGCTAACCGAATACTGTCAGAACGCAGGATCCTGTGAAGAAGCCGTCTGGCCAGAGCGACCGAGTTCACGAAAAGTAATCATGCGGCCACCTTCCTCGTCCCAAAGCGCCAACCGTCCCAGCCCTAGACTTTGCAAAAAGGAAATGTTCTTTGCATCCCGAACCGCAGGGTCGGAGCGGTAACAAGCAGGCAATAAGTAGTTTGGCACCCGTGGATTAAGGTGGTGGATATGGTGATAGCCGATATTGCCTGTCGCCCAGTGCGCCCAGCGGGGCAGGTCGTAGAATGAACTGCCGTAGAGTGTCGCGTCATGGTAGTCCCACTCTTCATCGCGCTTCCAGTAGGCATCTTCGAACTGGTGTTGGATATAGAAGAGCCAGACCGCACCGGTTGATGACAGCAGTACAACCGGCCCGTACACCAACAGAAACGATTCGAAACCAACCAGCCAGATGATGGTGCCGTAGTACATTGCGATGCCTATGTTCGTCCCAATCACGCTGTACCATATGGCTCTTGATGGCTTTTTCTGTTCCAGCGGCCAGCGCAGCATGAAGAGAAAATAGATGGGCGCAAACACTACCATCAGCATGAATGGGTTGCGGTAAATACGATACCAGAGTCTCCTCGGCAGCGAGGCACGCCTGTATTCTTCAACGGTCAGGGTGTTCACGTCCCCTGCGCCCCGCCGGTCCAGGTTGCCCGTGGTTCGATGGTGCATCGCGTGTTGGCTACCCCAGTAAAGCAGCGGGGTGTTTGTCAGAACACCAATGACGTTACCAAGCAGATTGTTTTGCCAGCGCTTCGGCAAATAGGATCGATGTGCACAGTCATGGCCTATCATAAATAGACGCAGATAGGCTGCCGCTGCCAGCGGTGCTACAGCAAGGCTGAGCCACCAGGAGATTGGTAACAGCAGGAACATGACATATATTGAAGCCCCAAACAGCAAGACCGTGTGGCCAAACTGAAACAGGGCTTTTGAGTAAGAGGGGGCAGCAAACGCTCGTGCCGCGAGCGAAGCCGGTGCTTCCGATAAAGTCATTGATTAGGAATCCGTATTTAAGCAGGACAACCAGCGATCCGCCAAGAGGCAGACCACCTTCGGTAAAACCGGCAGATTACCCGATTTGTGGGCCTGGGTCTGCCGGAATCTCGCGAAAGGCTGCCTATGAAAGGCTGCCTATGAAAGGCTTGGGGTGAAACGATCTCGCAGCGCCGGTTATTCGATTTTCATAAAGGGATCATTATTGATCAATTGTTTGAACGAGGGCCGATGAATGTGCGCTGTAATGTAACGCACAATATTCGGATGCGATTGGGGCAATTGTTCGCCTGCGTACATCATCTGGATGAACTGGCACGTCACCGCGATGTCGGCAATACCGAAGGCGCCACCCGCCAGGTATGACTTGTCGCCAATTTCTGCTTCAAGATAGTCAAAAATGGGCGGCTGTGCCTTGCTGATGATCTTCGAAATGACCGCTTCATCAGGTTCCCGTTTCATCATTCTGACCGCAATCCGATTGAAGAACAGTGATGCGGTCGCTTTGGGCAGTTCGTTGTCGGCCCAGTCTTCGTACCAGAGCGCTCGACCATATTCACCAACATCTGCCGGGTAAAGCGCATGGTCAGGAAAGCGCTTCTCCAGGTAACCACAAATCGCGGAGGAATCAGGAATCGCCAGATCGCCGTCAGTGAGTGCAGGAATTTTCCCCATGGGAGAAATTTTCAGATGTGATTCGGGAGCAGGAAACGGGCTGATGGGGTTCACCTCGTAAGGCACACCTTTTTCAATCAGGCACACCAGGGTCTTGCGCACAAAAGGTGAGACTGGGCTGCCGTGAATTGTAATCATCTGTGAACTCCCTGGTAAGTGTTGTCCGCGAGACTAGCATGGAGCCAGCCATATCGTCACTTTCGTGCAAGAATTCCAATTGGCACCCAGCCGGGCGACGAGTACTATGAACGTCTTATGTGGAAAATGACCCTTAAACAACGCCGCCGCCAACGCGAGTTGGTCGATGAGATCGACCGGCTGAAGCGCAGTCCCTACTCGGATCTACCACCGGGCTACAAACATGGCTTGAATCCGGAGGAAGACGCACGCTACAGCGAGACGATAGCGGCCCTGATGTCATTGCTTGAACAACTGCACGATATCGAGATGGAAGCCCGCGATCGCACCTGACGACGCTTGCCCCGAGCCGGCTTGCGCAAGCCCTGCCCTTCACGCCCTGGCATGTTGCAGGTTATCGATAAAGGAGACGTATTGATGCGGCGACTACAGAGCCTCATTGCCATTTGCGCAGTCACGCTACAGGCGGGTTGCGCCACAACAAACACCTCGCCAGAAGCGGCGGCGATCGCCACGACAACCCAGGTCGCGGCGAATCCGTTACAGGTAGATGTCCTGCTTGGCTCCGCAGCCAAGAGACTCTGCTCTTCGGTTTTTGTCTCGGGTCGCTCCCGTGAGCACGTCTTTGACCTGGAATTGAGCGACCCTGCTACGGCCAATGTGACATTTTCAGTCAGCGGCGATGTGGTTAAAGCGAGTATTGCTGACAGGACCGCAACTGTTCTGTATCGCCCCGGTATCGGTTGTACCCTGGCCTATGGCGTCCAGGTCGAAACGCTACGCCGGCAGTTTGACAGGGCGCGCTATCCAAAGGTTACTGCGCCGGTTGCGCCCTGGCCGATTGGCGCTGATGTTAGCCTGCCAATGTCGGTTGACGGCATCAACCTCGATGCGGTCAATCGCGCCGTCGATAGATCGTTTGCAGATATGGAAGAAGGCCAGAACATCCAGACGCGCGCTGCGCTGGTCATCTACCGGGGCCAGGTCATTGCCGAGAAGTATGGCGAGGGGTTTGACGCCACCACACCGCAATTGGGCTGGTCGATGACAAAGACCGTGACCAACCTGCTAACGGGTATGCTGGTCGCAGACGGCAAGCTGGCAGTGAAC
>CAYGNA010000369.1:0-4479 GCA_964351065.1 uncultured Pseudomonadales bacterium | reverse complement strand
ACTGAATCAGGTTGAGCACCGCGCCAACCGCACTACCAATCAGCAGCACGACACTCGCCAGGAACCCTGCAACAAAACCCAACCCCCTGCTGTTGGGGTCTTTCACGTAACTCATGTAGTAAACCGGGCGCGCGATGACAAATACCGCACCTATCCCGGCGGCCCAGAGCGGGCTCACAAACCAGGCGAACATCCAGAGCGCAGGAATAAACACTATTAGCTGTTCCAGCGTGTTTTGCTGTACCCGAAACATACGCTCCCAGATGGCGTTGCCCGAGGTAGCCGGTGCTTCAACGCCGTACTTCTGGCGGCTCATGCCAACCCGGAAAGCAAAGAACATGTATTCGAACAACGCGATCACAGTAATGAACACGGGCAATTCCATGGCGCTCTCTCAATTGTTGGTGGGTGGCAGTGAGATTACCACCAAAGCCTCATGGGGTGGATACAAATCCAGGTTGGACTGGTCTAGTATGTGGCTGTAGCAGCAAGGATGCGATGCTGAATCATGAGCTTTCCCAGGGCCCTGAGATGGACCTGCGATGGGCATGAGATGGAAGCCTGAGATGGGGCAGGGATGAGCCGTAGATGAGTCTCAAGAGCGTAGCCGACAGGTTGGCACAACATGTCCAGCCATTCGAATACTCAGTCTATGAGTGCAGGGGGTTATTTACGCCCGCTGAGATTGCTTCCCTTCGTAACGAAAACGCAGAATCCTGTTCACAATTGATATCGCTTGCAATAGCGGCGGGTCGGTTGCGACTTGATAGAACCATCAGGGTCTGGTGGCGGGATGTCTTGATCCCGTCGTTCCAGACTCGGCTTAAGAAAGCACCCCAAGAAAGCACCTCAAGAAAGCACCCCAAGAAAGTACCCCAAGAAAGTACCCACCTGACTGGAGATAATCATGACCATGAAGCAAGCCCTTGAGGCTCTAAACGAAGCGTTTGACGACCTGACATCCCTGCACGTTCAGACCTTCACCGGCAAGGTAGAGTTTTCCAATACCGGTAGCAGCTACACCGACATCAGTAATGCTGTTAGCCGTGCAGTTGCAGATCAGAAAATAATACTGGTTGCGGAGTCACTCTATAAGTTTGATGGTGACTCCTATAATTTCCTGACCAGCGACGAAGGTGGTATTCCGTCCTCTGCGCTGGAACTTCACAAGGCTGCGATTGAAGGTGGCATCAAGACGCGGCAAGGCCTGATGGAACTCGCAAAGGGGATCTTTACCTGATCGCCTGGTAAACAGCATGTCGCAGCTACCAATGTTTGATCGCGAGGTGTATTCGTTCCCCCGGGAAAGCCAGGCATTCCCGTTGCAGTGGGATGAAACCTTACGGCTGTTTGAAGGCGCGGAACTGGCTGGGGTGCTTGATGCGCCCTTTAAAATAGTTGGTTCTGTTCCCCGTAAGGAGGTGCCCGGCAAGGAGGTGCCCGGCAAGGAGGTGCCCGGCAAGGAGGTGCCCGGCATCGATGGGTTGGCCGCAACAGCGTTTTCGCCTGCTGTTAAAGTTGAAGACCTGAACCCGGTGCGTATTCGTGTGGTTGCCGAACAGCTGTGGCTGCTGGGCTATCTTGCGGAAAAACCTCGCAAAAACTTTTCGGCCATGAACCAGGCGCGGGATAAATTTCAGGGCGCAGTAGCGACTTTTCAGGAAGAAGCTGGCCTTATTGTTGATGGCTGGGTGGGTGATGAGACCTGGCGCGCGCTTGGCGCGTTGGTAGGTTTTGAATCACTCACAGATATTGATCGTTGGACACAAGGTGATGGTAGCTACCAGCGTGCTTTTCGCCGCGCTATCCAGTTACGCCTCTACAGCTATGGCCTGGCAAAACAGCAACCGGGGCCCGGGTTTGTGTCTGTGCCACCTGCCAATGAAGAACGAGCCTGCCAGGCGCTGTGGGCGATAGGGTTGATTCCCGACCTGGCTCAACCGCTATTGCCTATTGATTGGGTGCCACTGATGTTCGATCACGATGGGCTTGTGAAAGCGGCCGCGCAGTTTGACGAGACATTCGAAAGTGCGCGAACTGCAGGTGAAGAACATCGCAAGGTGCGGCTTACGCTTCGGCGCCTGCTTGTCAACCTGGCGAAGATTGAGCTTTGGCTGCTCGGCAGTGAAGCCAGGATCGATGGCGCAGACGATTATCCCGTAGCTGGACTTGGCACTGCCCGTGTTACCCGGCAGCGCGGTAGCCGTCGCGTGACGGTTGATGCAACTGACAGAACGCTTAGGGCTTTTTTGGTGGAGTACTGGCAGGAGTTGCTTGACCTGCCGGTCCGTGCTGCAAGGTCCGCAGCCAGTGAAATCACCCCAGCGTTGTTCAAATCGCTCACGGATCCATCAACCTACGCACGCAGTGCAACGGTGGCCTTCGATGAACCGGACTACAGTTCTGAGGTGTCACGTTATTTTGAGCAGCAATCCAGTACCACGGCAACCATTGCCAATGCCTTTACTGAGGCGAAGCGGATGGGCATGAAGCTCTTCGATGGGTTGCAGCGCCTCTGGCGCTGGATAAAACAGGGCGTTCGTCGAATAGTGCAGTTTGCGAAAAACATGTTCCGCGCTTTCTTCCGTTTTGCCATCAAGGGGTATGTGATGGTACGAACTGCGTTCACGGCACTCACACGCGCGCTGGCGCAGTACGCTAACAACCGCATTGATGTGCCGGAGCAGGCTTTTGTCGATGTGTTCATTGCCCCCGACTTCGACACACAAGTTATTCTCGATCCGCTGGCGAATGACGCAAGCGTTGTCAGTGCGGCAAGTGCAGTTGCCCGATTTGGCGCGATGTTCCAACTCAGCATGCGCATCGTCGCGTTGATTGTTGATGTGCTCAAAAGTGCGTTCACGGGCCTGCTTGGCTGGGCGCGCTTGTTGATGGTATTGGTCAAACACTACCGTGAGTTGGTCCCTGCCTATCGAGAGCTGGTTGCAGTCCTGTAACCTGATTGTCCTGTGTGCTGAATCTCCAGTCGCGAAACGGGAAGGTTATGAACCTGCCGCACGGTTTCCCTTACTGTCGGCGCATAGAATTGAGGGAACAACTACTTACGGAATGACGGATCCAATGTACCGGAGTGGCACCCAAGTACCCATGGGTATGTATCGGTTACGTAATAGCCATATTGTCCCTCAACTGTCATGCCGTTGCAGGCATCCAGGTCACCGGCATCGGTGAATTCCCAGTCATCCAAAAAGGTTCCATCATAGGTGCCGCCGGGTCCATCCGGCCGATTGCCTGACTTCAGCGTATAGCCCGAAGCGGCTTTTCTAACGGAAGAACCGTCATAGAAGTAACTGCCGTAGATGGGAAAGCCGTCTGCGGCGAAGCCGATCACAGGAGAACCAGCGCCGCCCGGGAAACCATCGAACATCGCATTTGGGTTGCCGTGATAGTGATAGGTCCCGTCGGGCTGCGGATGTGCATTGTTGGCATCAGCCCCGAAGTTGGAACCGGGACCCATCGGATCGTAGCGATACGGGGTCGAAATGTTGTTGCAGCCAATCTTGCCATCGCCCACGCCCCAGCAGCCAGCAGATAACAGGTCGACCACGACGCCATTCAGCATCACCCCATCCCAGGTCGCAAGCGCCAATGCCGTGGGGCTCGCTGCTAACGCCGGCGCACGGGTAATTTCGAAGGTGCGGTTCACTTCGGCAACATTGGAGGCAAATGCAGCAGTTGCATCATTGAAGTTATGATTCGGGATTCCATTGGTTGTCAATGTGCAGGTCGAGACGCCTGCGGTGACAACCACACTACCATCGAAGCCCAAACTGCGCTGAATATCGACGACTGTGGCTGAGTAGATATCGTCGTAAGTCGCGCAGTCAGCGCTACGTTCATCGAAAATGGCGTTGGTGATGTCGATTGCATCGGGATCCATGACTATTGGCGCAGCACTCTCCGCGGTGTTTGTATCGACCGAAATGTCATTCCCACCGCCACAAGCAGCTATCAAGCTGATTACCAGGAATAGCCAAACCATTCTCATCACCGCACATCCTTTCCGATAGCCTCTTTTGACTGCTTATCGAGTACATCCCAATCTAGTCTCGGGTCTTACGTAGTGCGGCCGTATTTCCGTCGCAACCTGCAGGAAAGCAGGAAAACTGAAGCTGACTCTATGGTTTCGCCAAAGCCATAACACCAAAACAAACGGGACCTAAAGGTCCCGTTTGTTTAGTCTGGTGATTGGTCAGAGATTGAGTCCATTGTGTTTGCGCCTGCGGCGCAAGCCCCAATGATGGCGGAGAGAGAGGGATTCGAACCCTCGATGAGCTATAAACCCATACTCCCTTAGCAGGGGAGCGCCTTCAGCCACTCGGCCATCTCTCCGATTCTTTTTGGCAACTGCCAGGTAATCACATTGGCTGGTAAACAAATCGCCGATGGCGCGCCCGAAGCTCAGGTGTATAGCTCACCAGCCTACGAACATGGGGGGAGTGAGTTAGAGACTCAGCG
>CAYGNA010000368.1:0-4486 GCA_964351065.1 uncultured Pseudomonadales bacterium | reverse complement strand
CGGCCGAACCCCGGGTACGCGCGCGACTGTAGTTGGGCACCAGGCCCCGCCTGCGCCTGCTCTATTGACCCAGATGCACCTGGAGTCAGGCGGTCCAACCATGCGATACGCTGCCAAATTCTGTAACATGGTACTCCGTACAAACTAATGGAGCCCAACGTGGCGCTCTTTTCCAATCTAAAGCAGAAAATTTCCGATCAGTTCGAAACTTCTACGCTGTCTGGTGTCGTCGGCCGGACCGCCGGGACGCTGGTACTTTTATTCTTTCTAATTGTAGGCATCATTGGCTTTATCTGGGATCACGAACCACCAGAGTTCAACGTCGTCGAAATTGGCCAACAAAAAACGGCGCAGCTCGGTGTCAAGACAGTAACCGGCAGCAGAACAGTTGCGACCACCATCAAGTTGGCTGAGTCATTGCTCGACAAGCGGGGCGGATACCTCTCCAACGACCTGATGCCGCCTGGCGTCTGGATGGACAATGTGCCCAATTGGGAGTTTGGTGTACTGGTGCAAATCCGCGACATGGCACGCACGCTGCGCAATAACCTGTCCCGATCGCAGTCCCAGTCGACCGAAGATGCCGGGTTGGTAGCCGCAGAAAATCAGTTCTATTTTGACAACGATAGCTGGATGTTGCCGGACACAGAAGGCGAATATCGAAAAGGGATTAATGCGCTCAATGACTATCTGGCCCGACTTGGCGACGATGACCAGCAGTCAGCGCAATTTTACGCCCGGGCGGATAACCTCCGCATCTGGCTGGCAGAAGTAGAAACCAGGCTCGGCAGCCTTTCCCAGCGCCTCAGCACCAGCGTGGGCAAGCGCCAATTGGATATGTCCCTGGCAGGTGACGCGGCGGCTACCCAGTCGACACCCCGGGATCATGAGACCGTCGTGAAGACACCATGGACCGAGAGAGATGATGTGTTCTATGAGGCGAGAGGTACAACCTGGGCACTAATCCACCTGCTTCGTGCCATTGAGGTGGATTTTCGCGACGTGCTTGAGAAAAAGAATGCGCTAATCAGCCTGCAGCAAATTATCCGCGAACTGGAACCCACCCAGGAGCCTCTGTGGAGCCCGGTGATTCTGAACGGTAGCGGGTTCGGCATGTTGGCCAACCACTCTCTCGTGATGGGTTCACATATTTCACGAGCCAATGCTGCGCTGATCGACCTCCGCCGCCTGTTAAGCGAGGGGTAAACCGCCAGAGGCGGTTTACGCCGCGGAAGCCGAACCCTCTGCGGTTCGGCGTTGATTCCGCGGCTGGACCCTCTACGAAGCACCAGTCTTTCGCCATGGATGGCAGCGCTAAACTAACTCATGGACAAATGAGGCGGTTTACCCTGAGGAAGCCAGAGCCTCTGCGGCCTGGCGTTGATTCCGAGGCTGGACCCATGCTCTTATTTCGTATGGATATCCTCCAAAAAGCCCCATTTTTGCCGCTAAGTATTCACCCCCGTGCGGCACTTAGGTAATATGCCCGATTCCTCATAACTACAAGCAACCAACCGGAAGTCCTAACTATGAGTAGTATCTCGCCAATCCTGCCACCAGCAATGGGGGTATTCGGACTCGTCTGTGCCTTCATCATCTATGTCCTGATGACCCGTTATGCTGAAGGTGGTGAAAAAATTAAGAAGATCGCCAAGGCAATACATGAAGGTGCAATGGTGTTTATGCACCGCGAGTACAAAATGCTCGCGCTGTTTGCCATTCCGCTGCTTATCCTTATCCTGATTACACCCGGTCTCGGCATGGAGACAGGCATCTCGTTTGCCGTTGGTGCGATCACTTCTGCCCTCGCCGGCTACCTCGGCATGTTTGCTGCGACCAAGGCCAATGTGCGAACCACTAACGCGGCCGCGACTGAAGGCGCTGCCAGTGCCCTCACCGTTGCATTTTACGGCGGATCCATTATGGGTCTCTGCGTGGCATCACTCGGCCTTGTTGGTCTTGGCTCACTGTACTATTTCTTCGGCGATAACGCTGAGCATGTACACGCAATCCACGGGTTCGGCATGGGTGCATCCAGCGTTGCGCTGTTCTCCAGGGTCGGTGGCGGCATTTTCACCAAAAGTGCTGATGTTGGTGCTGACCTCGTCGGTAAGGTAGAAGCCGGCATTCCAGAGGACGATCCCAGGAACCCCGGCGTTATCGCCGATAACGTGGGTGACAACGTGGGTGATGTCGCCGGTATGGGCTCCGACATCTTTGAGTCCTACTGTGGCTCCATGATTGCAACCATAGCGATTGCCTCTACGCTTGCGATCAATGCAGAGTTTGGCGTCAGTGTACTGGCCACCGGCTCATCCGAAGACGGCCGCGCAGCACTGATGTCTCTCCCGCTGATGCTGGCTTCAGCCGGTCTCATCTGCTCGATCATTGGTATCCTCATCGTGCGCAGCATGTCGTCCAGCGCACCTGAAACCGCGCTGCGCATGGGGCACCAGATTTCAGCCGTTGCCCTCATTGTTGCGGCCTATTTCCTGACCTCAATGACGGGCATCTCCATTGATGTCTTCTACGCCATTGTTGCAGGTACAGTCGGCGGCATCCTGATTGGGCTTGTCACGGAGTACTACACGGCGAAGGGCCCGGTCATCAAAATCGCAGAGGCCGGCAGAACCGGTACAGCAACCGTCATGATCACCGGTCTTGCGGTAGGCATGCAGTCTGTTGTCATCCCAATTCTGACCATCAGTGCCATTATTTTTGTCTCAACCCACCTGGCTGGCCTCTACGGCGTTGGTGTGGCCGCCGTCGGTATGCTCGCGACCGTCGGTATGACCATGGCGCTGGACGCTTATGGTCCCGTTGCTGACAATGCCGGTGGTATTGCTGAAATGGGCGGACTGGGCGAAGACGTACGCAAGATTACCGATGGATTGGACGAGGTAGGCAATACCACTGCTGCCATCGGTAAAGGTTTTGCCATTGGCGCCGCGGCGCTTGCAGCACTGGCCATCATCGCAGCTTTTGTCGAAACCATGGGCGCTCACGATGCCGGCTTTAAGCTCGAACTCTCAGATCCCAGGGTGCTCACAGGTATCTTCATTGGCGGCGTACTGCCGTTCCTGATTGCTTCCATCACTATGACCGCCGTTGGCGATGCCGCGATGGAAATGATTGAAGAGATTCGCCGTCAGTTCCGCGAAATTCCCGGCCTCATGGAAGGAACCGCTGATGCTGACCACGAAAAGTGTGTTGATATTGCAACCAAGGCCGCACTCAAGAAAATGGTCTTGCCCGGCGTCATCGCCGTGATGGCTCCGCCTGTTGTCGGCTTCACCCTCGGTGCTGAAACGCTCGGCGGCATGCTTGCCGGTGCTCTGCTCGGTTGTGTACTGCTTGCACTGATGATGGCTAATGCTGGCGGCGCCTGGGATAACGCAAAGAAATATGTTGAAAAAGGCAATCTTGGCGGTAAAGGCTCAGAGGTTCACGCGGCCGCTGTTGTTGGTGACACCGTGGGCGACCCCTTCAAGGATACGTCAGGACCCGCGATGAACATTCTCATCAACGTCATGGCAATTGTCAGCCTCGTCATTGCCCCTTTGTTGTAACGTGTAAAGTTGTAATGCCTAAAGTTGTAACACCTAAAGTTGTAACGCCTAAACCATGAATTCCGGCGGGGCATCACGCCCCGCCGGTGTTTAGACCGGAAATGCTGGCAGCTTTTGCTTCACCAGTTGATTTTTGAGTCGAACGTAGCTCGGAATGCCATTCTTGTAAGACGGATAATCTTCACCTTTGATCAGGGGTGCGAGATATTCAACTGCCCTCTTTGTAATTCCGTATCCGTCCCGAGAGATATAAGACCTGGGCATCTTCTTTTCTACATTCGCCACCTTGCTGAGGGGTGCTTCACCAATCGACCATCGATAGGTCTTGCCCTTGCCACGAACGATGATCGGCATCACCGCATTCTTACCAGCCGCAGCGAACAGGACAGCGGCTTTGCCTACAGCATAAGCCTGCTCCACATCAGTTGCCGAGGCAACGTGGCGCGCAGCGCGCTGTAGATAATCAGCCACCGACCAGTGACACTTGTAGCCATGCGCCTGCTTGACCATCTCAACGAGCGCCGGGGCAACCCCACCAAGTTGCGTGTGACCAAATGCATCTTTCTGCCCGGCATCCGCCAGGAAACTGCCGTCAGCATACTGGGCGCCTTCAGAAGCAACCACAACGCAACTGCCCACACGTTCGACAGTGTCCCGCACGCGAGCCAGGAACTTCTCTTTGTCAAAGGCTATCTCGGGGAAAAGGATGATGTTCGGCGGTTCGTCTGTCGTCTGTTTCGCCAGTCCCGCCGCCGCCGCTATCCAACCCGCATGACGCCCCATTACTTCTAGGACAAACACCTTGGTAGAACTTTCGGCCATGGAAGCAACATCAAGCCCCGCCTCCAGGGTCGACACAGCAACGTATTTGGCGACTGAGCCAAAACCGGGCGAGCAATCTGTGATGGGTAAATCGT
>CAYGNA010000367.1:0-4491 GCA_964351065.1 uncultured Pseudomonadales bacterium | reverse complement strand
GCGCGGTTGCTGCGCTGGACCAGACCTGGGTACCCTTTATTTCCAACATCTCTCGTAACGGTGTCATACATCGTTCCCGCGTTGTTGGTGAGTGTTTTTCTAATTCTTCTCGCTGACGAGTATAACCATGCAGGGAGTCAGGTTAATAGTAGTGTTTTTCCGTTCAGTTGTTGCGTCGCAATAAAGCGCTTCCCTCCTTCCGCGCTTTTTTCACGACCTTATTCACCATCCTGTTCCCTGCTTTGGATTCGGTAACGGGCGAACCAGGCCAGGATGTTATCTACCTTGACGATCAGGCGTGACGGTTTCGCTGCAATCCCGTGGGAAGAATCTGGCAGCCTGACCATGACCGCATCAACACCACGGAGTTTCAAAGCCTGGTAAAACTGCTCAGTTTCAGAAATGGGGGTGCGACGATCTTCTTCACCCGTCAAGAGCAGCGTTGGTGTGGTGACATTCCCGACCAGGGATAGGGGGGAGCGCTGCCAGTAGTGCTCGAGGTGCTCCCAGGGTGGCCCGGGAAACTGGTGGTAAATCTGTCCAACGTACGAGTCCGCTGTCAGTGTCTTGCTCACCCAGTTAATGACCGGTTTTGCAGCAACAGCCGCATTAAAGCGGTCTGTCAGGCCAATAGCGTAAGCCGTCGCAATACCACCGGCGGAGCCGCCGGTTATAAACTGGTTCTGCTCATCAATAAATCCTTTGGCAATCATTGCGTCAACGCCGGCATCATGATCGGCAAAATCTTCCGGGCTGGAATATTTGTACTGCAGTAACAGGGCAAAGTCTTCGCCGTAGGAAAGGCTACCGCGGTGATTGTCATAAAAGACGACATATCCGGCTGCAGCCATGAGTTGAAGTTCAGCTGAGAAGTAGGGGCCGTAGGCAGAATGTGGGCCGCCGTGAATTTCGAGTATCAGTGGGTACTTTTTACCGGGATCAAATCCTGGTGGTGTGATAAACCAGCCCTGGATTTCCTGGCCGTCGAACGAAGACTTGTACGTCATTTCGGTCACGGCGCCGAGTTGCCGGTTGCCCAGGAGATCCGCATTCAATGAAGTTAATGTGCGTGTCCTGCCAGACCGTACGGCCGCGAGTTCAGCAGGTCCCTGCACCGAGCCCTGCGTAAATGCCACAGTGCCACCGGCTGTATGGTAAGTGCCGCTGACATAAGGTCGGCCATAGGTTGTTCCACCGAGGCCGGTCGCAACAACATCCAGCTTGCCGCCCAGACTGACCCGGCCGACCTTTCTGACAGCACGCTCATCAAACATCACATAAATGGATTTGCTGTTGGCTGACCAGATCGGATCGCTAACCGATGTGTCGAGGTCCGGCGTTAGTAGGCGGCGCTCATTGCCATCTGCCTGCATCACAGCCAATCGCCGATTGGTGTACGCCAGTGGACGCCGTTCCATGGTGGTAAATGCAATCAGCTTGCCATCGGGAGAGTAGGTGGGTTCACTCTCGATGCCGGTCTCACGGGTTAACTGCAACAGCGTGGCGTCTGCGAGTTCAATCGCAAAAATATCTTCTTCACCAGTTTCCAGTTCCCAGTTGGGATTGCGATTGGCGGAGAACAGGAGGCGGCTGCCGTCCGGCGACCAGGACAGCGGTCCGCGGTGATTGAAGTTGCCCGTCGTTAGCTGCCGCGGTGTACCGCCATCAGCAGGCACAACAAAAACGTGGCGGTATTCTGGCGCTACAATGCCGCGCCCGTCGAACTGGTAGCGTACGGTATCAATCACCCGCGCTGGTTCTGACCATTTCGCGCCTTTGGGTTTTGGACGCGCCTTTGCAACCGGCTCACTTATGGATGGCAAGTTCATGGTAAACGCCAGCCACCTGCCGTCGGGTGACCAGGAGAGTGAAGCTGGTGACTTGCGAACGTTTGTGACCAGTGCTGTCTGACCGGTATCCATCCAGCGCACATAAATCTGTGTGGTCCCCGCTTCGTTTGACGTAAACGCAATTCTGTCACCGCTGGGTGACCAGCTGGGCGAGCCGTAGCTCTTCAGTCCGGAGTAGAGCGGACGATGGCGCTCACCATCGGTGTCAACCTGCCAGAGGTTGGCACGGGTGCTGTCCGTCATCACATCGTTTGAATGGCGGACGTACACAATGGTCTGTCCGTCGGGCGACACGGCAGGACTGTCGGCATATTCAAGCTCGAACACATCCATAGCGTCAAAGATTTTGGTTTCGGCCAGCACATGGCCAGGCAGGGCAAGCAGCAGGATCAGAAAAGGAAGTAAAGGCATGACGGGTGCAGTGGTCCACTTAACGAGAGAGTTAACCATACTATTGTGGTGGTAACTCGCCAAGCGCCGGCTTGACGGGCCCGGTATTTCTCCCTAGATTCGACCCTCCTCTGAATTTACTGCTGGTGTTGCATGTCACGTTTCTTTTTTACCCTGTTGATGGGCTGTTTTTCTGTATCGGTACTGGCAGACGATTCTGCTGACGATGCGCTGGATCTTATCGATGCACGATATGACAAGACGGCCACCCTGGCCCGTGAACTCTGGGACCTGGCGGAAGTGGGGTACCTTGAAACACAGAGTAGCGCGCTGCTGCAGGAAACCCTGAAGGATGAAGGCTTTCGAATCAGGGCGGGTGTGGCTGATATTCCCACGGCGTTTACCGCCGAATTCGGGTCCGGCAAACCGGTCATTGCCATCCTGGCAGAATTTGACGCATTGCCGGGTATCACCCAGGACGCGACGCCCGACCGCAATCCACTGCCTCAGAAAGGTGCTGGCCATGCCTGTGGTCACAACTTGTTTGGCGCAGGTTCCGTTGGGGCAGCTATCGCGATCAAGGAATGGCTGCGGACCAACAACCAGATTGGCACCATTCGTGTTTACGGCACACCGGCAGAGGAGGGTGGTAGCGGTAAGGTCTACATGGTGCGCGCCGGGCTCTTCAAAGACGTAGATATCGCTTTGCACTGGCATGCTGCGGACATGAACTCAGCCCAGGCGCGGACATCGCTGGCAAACCGATCTGCAAAATTCAGGTTCTACGGTGTGTCGGCACATGCAGCAGGGGCGCCTGAAAAAGCCCGTTCTGCACTTGACGGTGTTGAAGCGTTCAATTTTATGGCCAACCTGATGCGTGAACACGTGCCGCAGCAGACGCGCATTCACTATGTCATTACGGCAGGCGGCATCGCACCCAACGTGGTACCTGATTTTGCAGAGGTGTTTTATTACCTCCGTCATCCGGAATCCCGCATCGTTCAGGAACTTTGGACACGGCTGGAAGATGCTGCCAAGGCTGGTGCGATGGGCACGGGCACCCGAGTGGAGTGGGAAATCATTCATGGCAATCATCCCGTGGTCATCAACGAAACGCTGGCGAGGATGATGCACGAGAAATTGACCCAGGTGGGTGGCGTCAAATACACAGCGGAAGAGCAGGCGTTTGCCCAGCAACTCTACAAGTCGCTCGACAGTCCAACACTGAAGCTGGGTAGCCAGGAAGAGATCCAGCCCTACAAGTCAACGCTCGGCTATGGTTCAACTGACGTGGGCGATGTTTCGATTGCCGTACCGACAGTCGGCGTCAGAACAGCAACCTGGGTGCCCGGTACGTCTGCTCATAGTTGGCAGTCGACGGCAGCTTCGGGTATGAGTATTGGGTTCAAGGGGGCGCAGGTGGCTGCCAAAACACTCACCCTGGCTGCCATTGAGTTATTCGAGAATGAACCGCTGCGCCTTGCGGCGCGCGCTGAGTTTGAAGAGCGTCGCGGGGGTGATTTTGTGTATGAAGCATTGCTGGGTGATCGTGATCCACCACTGGATTATCGAAAATAAAAGCCCTGTAAATGATCCGGTTACTTGAGGCGCGCGTATTGCAAGGTTGAAGCCCGAGTGTCAGCCTGAGTTATCAGGTGCCTGGCCGTGGTAGTTCATCATGCGATTGAGGAATTCTGCCATGTCGGCACTGCAGGAAGTTAAGGTAAAGCAAGAGAGTGATGAAACGAGCCTGCCACCGGTGAACGAAGCGCCGAAGCGAAAACGCCCGATTGTCGGCATGCTGCAGGTTGCGGTTGTCCTGGTGTTTTTTGCGCTTGCAGTGTTTGTTTCGAGAACACCATCGAGTGACGTCGCGGCAGGACCACCAGGGGGGACCGGCAGTGCTGCCAAACCTGCCCAATTAGTCAGGACTATTACTCCTGTGCCGACCACCAATCGCTTGATGGTTGAAACGACGGGCTCGGTTGCCGTACGCAGTTATGTTGCACTGACCACGCAGGTTACCGGGCGGGTTGAATTCAGCTCACCCTCGATGCGAAGTGGCGGCGCCTTTAGCGCGGGTGACGTGCTGATTGGTATTGAGAAAAAGGACTTCGAACTCGCACTTGCCCAGGCGAATGCGGATGTTGCCTCGGCGGAAGCCAACCTGATGCTGCGCCAGGCTGAGAGTGATGCAGCTATTTCAAACTACGGGCTGTTGAATCCCGGCAAACCCGTACCTCCCCTGGTT
>CAYGNA010000366.1:0-4496 GCA_964351065.1 uncultured Pseudomonadales bacterium | reverse complement strand
AGATCAGGATGTGGCGATCCTGATTCAGTTATTACTAAATAAGCATATGCTAATATACTGGACGCAAACGTGTAGCGCAACCAAAGGAATGAACGGGCACTTTGGTCCGCCACAAAAACTACCCCGACTCTAAAACCACATCGAGTTGGTGATCCTGCTGGTCATCAACCAGCAGCGCGCCCTGTTCATCGACATCCACGCCATCAAGTCGCATCGCGATCGCAGCTGGCTCCCAGGAGACCTTGTGCTGTTCAATGTGAATGCGATACATCGTTTCTCCAAACCGATAAGTAAGCGCACACTCATCCCAATCGCTAGGCAAACAGGGCTTGATGAATAGCCTGTCTGCCTTTCGGCTGACACCCAACAAAGACTCGATAATGAGGCGATACAGCCAACCAGACGATCCGGTATACCAGGTCCAGCCACCACGACCTGTATGGGGGGCGATGGCATACACATCAGCTGCGACAACGTAAGGCTCCGTTTTGTAGGTCGCGACAGCTTGCGCGGTCAGTGAATGGTTGACGGGATTAATCAGGTTGAGCAGTTCCCAGGCGCGGGTACTGTCACCCAGTTCAGCAAAAGCCATCGCCGCCCAAATTGCAGCATGGGTATATTGCCCACCATTCTCTCGCACCCCCGGCACGTAGCCTTTGATATAGCCAGGATCCAATTCTGATTCATCAAACGGTGGGTCCAGCAACTGCACCAGGCCCTGCTCCCGGCGCACCAGATGCTCATCCAGTGAGTCCATGGCAATGCGGGACCTGTCTTCATCGCCCGCACCAGACAGCACCGACCAACTCTGGGAAATGGAATCAATCCTGCATTCTGCATTACCAGCTGACCCGAGCGGCGTGCCGTCATCAAACCAGGCACGCTTGTACCAGTTACCATCCCAGGCGTGTTGTGCCAGGTTAGCTCGCAAGGTTACCGCTGCCTGCAAACAGTGTTCGGAAAAGTCAGGGTCTTTATATACTAAAGCGACATTGGCAAAATCAGTGAGTACCTTGTGCAGGAAGAACCCAAGCCAGACGCTCTCACCTGTACCGTGAATACCAACCAGGTTCATACCGTCATTCCAGTCGCCGGACCCCATCAGTGGGAGTCCTCGCTCGCCGAAACGCAAGCCGTGCTCTATCGCCTGACAACAATGATCGTAGAGGCTTGCCGACTGCGGCGAGTGGCCTGGCAAATCGTAATAGGATTCTTCATCAGGGTTGAGAGCCCGCCCGTCGAGATAGCAAAGCGGTACATCAAGCACCTCAGCATCGCCCGTCACTTCAAGGTAACGGCTGGTTGCCAATGGCAGCCACAAGAAGTCATCCGAGCAGCGCGTGCGCACGCCGCGGCCAGAAGGTGGATGCCACCAGTGTTGCACATCACCCTCGGGATACTGACGCTGCCCACATCGAATAATCTGTTCCCGAAGTAGTGCGGGCTGGATGTGTACCAGCGCCATGGCATCCTGGAGCTGATCACGAAAACCGTAGGCGCCACCGGATTGATAAAAGCCACTGCGTGCCCACAACCTCGCAGCCAGCGACTGGTACACCAGCCAGCCGTTAGCCAACACATTCAGCGCTGAATTTGGTGTTTGGATCTGTACAGCCCCAACGGCATGATGCCAATACTGTTTGACCCGGGCCAGCGCCTCACTTGCCGCGCCAAGTGTCCGCAGCCGATTGGCCAGTGCACTGGCTTGCGCATGATCGTGTCCGGCACCAAGACGGAAGATAATTTCTCGCTCTTCACCCGCGGCCAGCGCAAAGCTTACCTGCAGCGCACCACAGGGATCGAATGCAGCCCCAACGCTTCCGGAAAGGTGTGTGCGTACCATCGCGTCCGGGCTTGCAAATGAACCGTTACGCCCCAGGAACTCACTTCGATCGCCCGTCAGGGTGCGCGACCTGTCGTCGACATCAAAGAATGCCACACGGCCTGAAAATTCCGTGTTGTAGTCATTGTGGGCCAACAAGGCACCCGTTGCGGCGTCAATTTCCGTCACCACATGCATGGCAGTTTTTTCGCGCAAATCCCCAAGTACCCACTCAACATATCCAGTAGCCGATAGCTGGCGAGTTCTGCCTGAGTCATTACGCACCCTCAGTACAGAAAATTTAACTGGCTCTTCCAAATCTACAAAGACTGTCAGCTCCGAGTGGATACCCTCGGCTGTGCTGTGCTCAAACACGCTGTAGCCAAAGCCATGCCTGGTCTGATAATCCGCGGAACTGCTACAAGGCTGCCCGGTAGGCGACCAGAACTGCCCACTGTTCTCATCACGTAGATAGAAGGCCTCACCACCAGTGGCTCCGACGGGATCATCGCTCCAGGGCGAGAGCCGGAACTCATGAGCATTTTCACTCCAACTGTAAGCCAGGCCGCTTTCAGTAATCACCGTACCAAAGCCTGGATTGGCGATCACATTACTCCAGGGTGCCGGTGTTTGTGAGGTGGCAGTCGTGGTAATGATGTACTCGGTACCATCGGCGCTGAATCCGCCCAGTGGATTGTCCAGCATCAGTGGCTGCACTTGCAGCGATACACTGGAATCGCCTTTTTCGATCACGGCTGGAGCGGCAGGCGTAAGTTTAGCCACGCTGGTCTTTATCAGGGTCCGCCGGTTGATCTGCTCCATCAGCGTACCCGCACTGTCTACAATAATGACCCGCGCCGCTGCCTGAAGCAGGATCCGGTCTTCCAGAGAAATCTGCTCGGCAAAACGTACGAAGATCCCACCAGGCCGATCAATGGTGTGCGCGTCACTACCAGTCGCAATGAGATCCATAATCTGGTCTTGTAGCCGCTGACGATAACCAATGAGGTTTTCATTCCAGATTACCAGGTCAACCGCCAGCCCTTTGAGCCTCCAATAGGCGTGGCACTGAATGAGTTGCCGCGCGTGATCCACGCTGCCAACATCAGTAATTTTTAGCAACACAATGGGCAAATCACCCGATATAGCATAGCCCCAGAGACCGGATTGGCCACGACGGTTCTGGATCAGCACACTGGCATCAGCCCGCAGCGTCGAATGTGCATAGATGACCGCACTGGCTAACCGACGGAAAAGTTGCGCCTCCAACTGGCGAGCATTGATCTGCCTCAGGATGACGCCACTGTGGGTGCCAGCAAGATCTACGACACGATCTGCAAGGTGACGGTCCTGGTAACGTTCAATCAGCACCATACACTCTTCACGAGTGGTTGCTGCGCCGTAGATCAGGTCAATAGTCAGCGACTGATTCGGCTCGAGTACAACCTCGCAGCGAATAGCAGCAACAGGATCGAGCACCGCCCCCTGACTGCCTGATAGGGGTGCCGAATCAATCATTGCCTGGGGTGCGGCTGCAGTGCGCCCACGCCCGATAAACCGCATTCGGTCTGTTTCAAACGAAATCGCGTCCACCGCAGTACCATTGGTTCCCAGCAAGTGAAACATCCATGGTGGCTTTTCGTCGGCTGAACGTGGACGCCGGCTACACAGGACGGCATTCTGGGTTGCCAGTACCTCGGTCTGTACAAACAACTTCCCAAATGCTGACTGCATCGCGTCCGCTGCGGGGGTTGCCAGCACCACTTCGGTACAACTGGTAATTTCCATGGTCTTGCGAGTCATAGATCGGTTTGTCAGACGCACCCGACGCAGCTCGATATCATCTTCCGGCGACACTACAATTTCGGTATAGGTCTCAATCTCTCCATCCCGGCGCCGATATTCCGCGCGGCCTTCGGAAAACATTGCTGCGTAGCTTTCCGCCGACCTACAAGTTGGTTGATACGTGGCCGACCAATAGTCACCACTGCTCACATCCCGAAGGTAAATAAAGGAACCCCACTTGTCACAGGTGCTGTCTTCGCGCCAGCGAGTCAGGGCAAGCTCCTGCCATCTGCTGTAGCCACCACCCGCATTGGTCACCATCACGGAATAGCGTCCATTCGACAGTAACTGTACTTCGGGCGTCGGTGACTGCGCCACAATAGGAAGATCCAGCGGTGCCTCCAATGAATCGGTGAAATCATCTCCCTCAGAGTGATCGGCAATGCGTGTATCCAGGACTGTCGTTTTGGGAATCCGCTCCTGCAGCAGTAGCAGCGTCGCCTGCAAAGCCGGATCAGAGGCAAAGCGTCTTTGCATGGGTTGCTGTAACAACAGATGAACCAGCGATAGCAGCGTCATACCCTGGTGATGAGCCATGAATGAACGTACGACACTGTAGGATTGATCACGCAGCAAACGACCAGGCGTGTAATCAACGGCTTCGTAGAATCCAAAGCGACCTTCCATTCCTTCGCCCGCGAACCGCTGCAGGTTTTGACACGCTGGCTGTGGCGCAATCATCAGGGCAAGCGCTGAGGCGTAAGGCGCAACCACCAACTCTTCGGCGAGTCCCCGCTTTAAGCCCAGGCCTGGTACTCCAAAGGCGTGATACTGGTAATTCAGGTTCGTATCGACGATGTTGTACCCGGACTCAGACACACCCCAGGGC
>CAYGNA010000365.1:0-4528 GCA_964351065.1 uncultured Pseudomonadales bacterium | reverse complement strand
ATGACGCATAGGTTGCCTTTTACCCTAAGCGATTTGTACCTGGTTTCTGCCTGACAACAACCCCCATTCCGTGGTAAACGAGGCGTGACGCGGGCGTGACGTTCCGATACGGCTGGTTCTGGCTCACGACGAAGAAAATCATCAGGTTAGGAATCGTGCTGCCCTTGTGCCTCACCTCCGGAGTCTTTATTCTCGGGCGTGCTACCTAATGTGTTTTTGATAACGATGAGAATTTGATCGTGCAGGCGTTCATTGTCCGTCGCTTGCTTGCCCTGATCCCAACGCTGATATTCACGAGTATCATCGTCTTTGCGTCGATCCGGTTAATTCCGGGGGATGTCATTGACCTGATGCTGGCGCAGAATGATATTGCAACCGGCAACGACCGGGCTCGTATCGAGGAAGCGCTTGGTTTTGACCAGCCCATTTATGTCCAGTACTTCGAATGGATATGGGCCGCGGCGAAGGGTGACCTGGGCCGATCTCTCTGGCAGAACACACCGGTGACGGAGCAACTGGCAGAAACCCTGCCCATCACCTTTGAACTCGGATTCCTCGCGCTTATTGTCGCCCTGACTGTGGCAATCCCTATTGGCATTTACTCCGCCATGAAGCAGGACACCATGGGCGACTACATCTCGCGCTCCTTCTCTCTGCTGATGCTGGCGATACCCAGTTTCTGGCTGGGTACGCTGGTCATGGTATTCCCCTCGGTCTGGTGGCGCTGGGCGCCGCCGCTCGAGTACACCCCTTTCTTTGAAGACCCGCTTAAGAATCTGGGCCACATGATTGTCCCGGCAATTCTGCTGGGCCTTTCGCTCTCAGCAATTACGATGCGCATGACGCGGACCATGATGCTGGAGGTCATGCGGCAGGACTACATTCGGACGGCCCGCGCAAAAGGGCTTGGGGAGCGCCTGGTGGTTGTGCGGCATGCACTGCGGAACGGCTTGATCCCTGTGATCACCTTAATTGGTCTGCAGGCGCCGCTGCTGGTGGGTGGCGCCGTGATTCTTGAGCAGATATTTGTCGTGCCGGGTATGGGGCTTCTGCTGCTGGAGGCGGTGTTTCAGCGCGACTACCCGGTGGTGACTGGTGTGTTCCTGGTGGTTGGTGTCGGCATCCTGGTCATTAACCTGCTGGTTGACCTCACCTACGGTTTCCTTGATCCCAAGGTGCGTCAGCAATGAGTGAGATTACGTTGCCAGTACGGCCTGAGACCCGCTACCCACCCTTCATTGCGTTTACGCTGCGCATGATGCGGGAGAAACCGCTGGGTGCTGCGGGTGGTTTCATCTTCTTCTTTTTCCTTTTTTGCGGCGTGTTTGCTGATGTGCTGGCACCTTACGGCGCCAACGACACCGATATGTTTCGCCGGCTGCAGCCACCCTCGCTCGACTTCTGGATGGGCACCGATCACCTGGGGCGTGACGTGCTATCCCGTATTTTATATGGCGCGCAACTCTCCATGATTGTCGGGTTTCTGGCTGCGGGTCTTGCTACCGTCATTTCAATTGTGCTCGGCATTGTCTCTGGTTATGTCGGCGGCAAGACAGACATGCTGATCCAGCGCTTTGTTGATGCCTGGATGACTTTTCCGGACCTGGTGCTCCTGATCGTTGTGATATCAATTGTGGGTCCCGGCATACCGCAGATTGTGATCATCCTCGGCCTGCTGTACGGCATTGCGGGGTCCAGGATCATTCGTGGCTCAGTAGTTTCGGTAAGAGAGAATATGTATACCCACGCGGCGCAGTCCATGGGGGCGCGCACTATCTATATTCTCTGGCGCCATATCCTGCCCAATGTCATGCCTGTTGTGATTGTGCTGTTTACGACACGGGTAGGTGCGGTGATTCTGGCTGAAGCAGGCTTGTCATTCCTTGGCCTTGGCATTCCGCCGCCCACGCCAACCTGGGGCAGCATGTTGAGCGGCACGGGCCGCACCTACATGTACCTGGGGCCCTGGCTGGCGCTGGCGCCAGGCCTCTGCCTGACCATTGTTGTGTATGCCATCAATGTTTACGGTGATGCCCTGCGTGATCTGCTGGATCCGCGGATGAGGGGTAGTCGATGAAAGGGTTGGTTGTACTTTTTCTTCTACTCTTGTGCGGCGGTACGCTGGCGTCCGCGGCCTCCGCTGAAGAGCGAAAAGAAGTACCGCAGTATGGCGGCACGCTTAACGTGGGCACGGTCAGCGTGACGCTGTCTGCCCTCTCCTGGGATCCAACCGATTGGACCTGGAAGAGTAATCACGACACCGGCATGGTGAGGGAACAGCTTTTTGTCGGCGATCTGGAGAAAAGTGTCAGGAAAGGGGGGCCCTTTCCGTTCATTGCAGACGCCTACTTGCCCGAGGCGTCCATGAAAGGTGAGCTGGCTGAATCCTGGGAGTGGCAGGACCCGCTTACGCTTGTAATCAAACTGCGCCCCGGCGTCATGTTCACCGAACTGCCGGGCGTCATGGCCGCGCGCGAGCTGGTCGCCGACGACGTGGTATTTACGTTTAACCTGCTGGACGAGAGCCCCAAGCGGATACCCACCTATTTTGATCATATCGATAGCGTTGAAGCCGTTGATGATCACACCGTAGTCTTTCACTTTAACGAGTTCAACGCAGAGTGGGCCTATCGCTTTGGATACGGCTACTACTCGGGCATTGTGCCGAGGGAGACCGCTGACATTGATCGCAAGAACTGGCGCAACCTGGTGGGTACCGGCCCCTTCAAAATGGAGCGCTACATTCTTGGGAACAAGCAGAGCTACATCAGGAATGAGGACTACTGGGGTACTGAGACCATCGACGGGAATGAGTACCCAATACCGTTTGTTGATCGCGTCAACTATCGCATTATCAAGGATGAGGCGACCCAGCTGACCGCCATCCGCACGGGTCAACTGGATATCCTTGAAGGCATTCGCTGGATTGCGGTCGATCACCTCAAGGGTTCGTCGCCTGAGTTGATCTGGAATCGTTGGCTGGGCACCAGTGGCAACTTCATGGCGCTGCGTGTGGATCGACCGCCGCTGGACGATGTGCGGGTGCGGCGGGCGATGAACCTGGCGGTGAATCAGCGTGAGATTGCAGAGATTTACTATGGTGGTAACGCTGAGCTGATGGCCTATCCCCAGCACCCCGGGTTTGGCGATTACTTTCAGCCACTGGAAGAGATGCCTGCATCGGTTCAGGAGCTTTTCTCCTACAACCCGGAGAAAGCACGCGAACTACTGGCGGAAGCTGGTCTCGCCGACGGTTTCGAAATTGAAGTGAATGTGTGCAGCTGTAGTCCCGACAACATGGATCTGGTGCCGCTGCTCGACAGCTACCTATCCAAGGTCGGTATTCGTCTTGTCATAAAACCGATGGAATACGCCTCGTTCCTGTCTGCCATGACAACCCGCACCCATGCGCCTGGCTACCTGATGAGCAGTGGACACGTGAACCCCACCACATCGCTGCGCAAGAGTTTTGTCACGGCCCAGACCTGGAATCCTTCCATGTACTCTGACCCATCTTTTGATGAGCGTATTGCCGAATTGCATCGCACCAGGGACGAAGCCGAGCGGGTCAAAATGATCCGTGCCCTGACGATCGAGATACTCGATAAGGCGCCCTATATCTGGTTGCCTATTGGCTATGTGTACTCAGCCTGGTGGCCCTGGGTGAAAAACTATGGTGGTGAATTGCGTGTTGGCGCGGTTCGTCCCGGTCCTGTTTACGCGCGCATCTGGCTCGATCAGGAATTGAAACGGGCAATGGGATTCTGATGAGCCACTCATCCTTGTTGAGTATTGAAAACCTGTCCGTGTCGTTTCGTACCGATCGCGGCACAGTGCGAGCGGTGGACGGCGTCTCCCTGCATGTTGAGGAAGGGGAAACCCTGGCTGTCGTGGGTGAGAGTGGATCGGGCAAGAGTGTCACGGCCCTGTCCATCCTGGGTCTGATTGGTGATAACGGCCAGATTGAGGGGGGGCGCATCATGTTTGATGGCGCGGACCTCACCAAACTCAGCAAGTCGGATCTGCGCTCGGTCAGGGGTGATCGTATCGCCATGATTTTCCAGGAACCCATGTCCTCGCTGAACCCGGTGCTGACCATAGGCAAACAGGTGGCTGAACCCATGTGGTTGCATCGAAACATGTCCTGGGACGAGGCTTATGGCAGGGCCGGTGAACTGCTGGCGCGGGTGTCCATCCCGGATGCGGCGCAACGCCTTGACGACTATCCGCACCACTTTTCGGGTGGTATGCGGCAGCGGGTGATGATTGCCATGGCGCTTGCCTGCGAACCGCAACTCATTATTGCGGACGAGCCAACAACGGCGCTGGATGTCACCGTCCAGGCGCAGATACTGTCACTCCTTAAAAACCTCACCCAGGAGATGAACTCATCGCTCATACTGATTACCCATGACCTGGGCGTCGTCGCACGATACGCCGATCGGGTTGCGGTGATGTACGGGGGGCGCGTGATCGAGACGGCAAGCGCGCGGGCGCTCTACAAGAGACCGAGGCACCCGTATACAGA
>CAYGNA010000364.1:1715-4563 GCA_964351065.1 uncultured Pseudomonadales bacterium | reverse complement strand
GAACATTACATTGCCACAGGCCACTGGGCTGCTTGCTGAGGCTGGGGGCACACTGCTCGGCGAAAAATGGGGTATTGCGCCGGAAGTTCTGGACAAAATTGCAGCAGCATTACTTGCTGGCGTCAGGCGGTGGCAGGAGGAACATCCGGAATCGACCGGTGTGGCGCCCGGGCAATTGCGACGCGCAACAACGAATATGCCTGAGATTGGCTTACTGCAGCTTGTCCTCGATCGGCTGGCAGCGTCGAGCCGGCTCACTAAAGTCGGTGCCGGTTATTCGATGCCAGGCCAGAAAGCCGCACTGGGTGCGCCAGAGACAAAGTTACTGGAGCGAGCCAGCCCTATCCTGATGCGCGCGGGCACTCAGCCACCCGTGCTGCATGACCTGGCCAGGGAACTCGGCATGCCCGTCGGTGCTGTAGAAAAGCTGTTGGCGAACTGTGCCCGTATGGGCTACCTCATACGACCCGTACCCAATAGATTCTTCATGCCGCAATCCATCGAGGCCCTTAAAGACATTGCGGTCAGCTTGGCCAGCGAATCTGTCACAGGTTCATTTACCGTCAAGGAGTTCAGGGATGCAGCCAACATTGGGCGTAATCTCAGCATAGAGATACTTGAGTACCTTGATAGAACAGGCTTTACCGTCAGGCTTGGTGATAGCCGCAAGCTACAGGTCCGGAGGGGCGGCTAGATGAAGCATTTCAACAATCGCGTGGCGGCTATCACAGGCGCGGGTTCAGGCATGGGGCGGGCACTGGCCGAGGCACTGGCGAGCCATGGCTGTCATCTCGCTATCTGTGACGTCAATGAGGAAGCCCTGGCAGAGACAGCGGCAAAGATACAACAGCCTGGTATCAACGTGACGACACACCTGGTAAATGTCGCCAGTCGGGCCGAGGTTGAGCACTACGCGGCAGACGTTGTCGCGGCGCATGGACGAGTCAACATGATCTTCAACAATGCCGGAGTTTCGGTCACCGATACTGTCGAACATATGACCTACCAGGATCTGGAATGGCTGATGGATATCAATTTCTGGGGTGTGGTCCACGGGACCAAGGCATTTCTCCCCTATCTGCAGCAGGTCGACGAAGCCCACATCATTAACACGTCCAGCATTTTTGGCACAATTGCCGTCCCGACCCAGGCAGCCTACAACGCCTCCAAGTTCGCTGTCAGGGGCTTTACATTCGCACTGAGGATGGAACTGATTGATACCCATATTGGTGTCAGCTGTGTTCAACCTGGTGGTGTCAAGACGAATATCATCCGGGATTCACGCTATGTACCAAGCGACAACGCGGCACCAACCCGGGAGGAATTTATCGCCCAGTTTGAGCAGATTGCACAGTTAACGCCCTCTCAAGCCGCCGCCCAGATACTCCGGGGTGTCCGCAAGAACAAGACCAGAATCCTGGTGGGTCGCGATGCACGATTAATTGCCCTGCTTGAACGACTGGCGCCGGTTGGCTACCTCCGTCTGCTCGGCCGCGCATTCAGCGACGAGAAGTAGCATGATTGGGCTGGTACCGCTAAACTTGGCCCTATGCGCAAACCACTGAATTCGATTTTGCTGGCGTGTCTCCTCGGAGTCGGCTCCCCAAACGCACTCGCTGTTGTGAGTGAAGAATTGATGCGCGAAAGCTTTCGCGCATCTATCTGCAATATCGAATCCATGGCTGTAAACTTCAAGATTGACGAGGCATTCGGTGAGCCGCTCATCACCTCCAAGATGCGCTGGACCGCGGGCCCGAATACGACTTCCGATTGCCTTTCAAACCTGACTTACATCTGGATCAGGGTACGGACACCCTACGATACGCTGCGATATATCAAGCTAAGCCCGGAAGTGCAAAGCGCCGGGGCTGACTTTGGTCCAACCGCAACCGAATCGCCTAACTGGGGCATTTTGTTCTGCGAGGCCGCCAACGACAGTGCGTCCTGTGAACCTGCCAGCGCCGCCAAGTCACTTTTTGCAGATCGCCTGACCATCGAAAGCTTTGAAGTCGTGACTGAAGCACGTACGCTGACGGCATCCCAGTCACGCGCAAACGAACGCGCTGTCGAACGCAAACTGTCCAACGATGATTTTTCGCTGGATTCACTACTCGCAGACGCCGTCGACGACGCGTTGGGACCTGGCTCCAAAGCCGTGGAACCACCTCCGCCAGCAACGCCAGAACTGACCACAGAAGAACTCGCAGAAATACAACAAAAGCAGCGCGAGGAACTTGCACGAACAGCAGTTAACAACGTTGTTACCCTGATAGCCTCCTCGCTGGCGCAATATACGACGCCAGCCCACGGCTGCGAATCAGACCGGGTAGTCGCGAATTGGGTCCAGGCACGTGGCACCTGCCAGCTTAACTTCCGCAGCGAGGCTAACCACGAGTTCACCTGCAGCGAAGGCGCTGAATCTTCGCAGATCCGGGCAACCCGGCGCGCTAATATCGATCTGACACGCGACATCTCGCGGGTTGCACCAATTCGGGTATCGCGGGACGGCTGGGCCTCCGTTGTGCTCGAATTACGTGATGAACTTCGCTCCACAACAGAAGGCAACTACAAAACCAACCGATGGCAATTTACCGCCAATACCGATCAGTTGGAGGATCTCAAACAGCTTGCCAGCAGTATCCTTACCTTGAAGGAATATTGCGAGGCCAACGAAAGCTAGCGTTGCCCGGGCCTTGCGGTCTGACATTCGTCCAGAATTACTCTAGAATTCGACCTTCAACCACGGGGGAAAACACATTGCGAAACCGCGTTCGTCATCATTTGCTCGCAGCAGTTGCCGTTGCTGCCATGGCCCCGGGTGTTACTTTTGCCCAGTCCACGGCACTCT
>CAYGNA010000364.1:0-1705 GCA_964351065.1 uncultured Pseudomonadales bacterium | reverse complement strand
GTCCAGATAGATCTGTTACGCGAACAGCTGGCCCAGCATCTGCGCAATGACAATAACCAGGGCATTGTCGATTTGATTCCCCAGTTCAGGGCACTTGACCTTGAAATCCCGGACAACCTGTTTTTTCTGGAAGGACGCGCGCTTTACAGGCTGGGACGTGCTCTCGAGGCCAGGGATCGGCTGATCATCTACTTGCAGAATACCGGTCGTGACGGCACCTATTATCAAGAGGCGACTGAACTGCTGCTGGCAGTTAAAGAGGAAGCAGATATCCAGGAGCGCCAACGGCGCGAAGCCGACCGGCAGCGCCAGCTCGAATTGGCCCAGCGTGCAGAGAAGGCTCGTATGCTGAGAATCCGCGAGGCCCAGCGGCATCTTCAGCAACTTGGATTCAGGCAGGCTGAAGAAACCGGTGTACTGACAAAGCCTACCCGGGAGGCAATTGCCGTTTACCAGATTCGTCGGGACCTGAAAGTGAACGGTGAGGTAACAGATGAGACGATCGAGTCTCTCAAAGCCGATGTACCTGAATCGCACAATTGTGACGGCCTTGCCAATTACCCGCGCAAACCGGAAGAGTTTGGCATTCCTATCGCCAGGATTGCAGCGCAAGCCGCAATACCAACCTGTAATGATGCACTGCGAGAACACCCTGACGTGGTGAGGTTCCAGGTGCAGTACGCTCGCGCCTTGCTCGCCGCCGGTCGAAATGACGATGCAATGAATGCCATTGAAGCAGCGGCTCGTAAAGGTTACCCGGAAGCAGAAACCCTGATAGCCTGGATGCATGAGCAGGGTCGACTTTCCTCCAACGGCAAGCCTGATTACACCAACGCTTTACGTTGGTACCTGCTGGCAGCCGAGAAAGATTATCCAGAGGCGATTCTGAGCATCGGTCGCCTCCATGGCATGGGAGAAGCCGGTTTCCGACGCGACGTGGAAGAAGCGGCTGAATGGTATTCCCGTGCTGCAAACCAGGGCTACCCACCCGCCCAGGTCGCACTTGCAGATGCCTACATTGATGGCCAGGGTGTGAGCCGTAATTACGACGCTGCCATGCAATGGTTAAAGCGCGCAGCCGACATCAACTACAGTGAAGCACAATTTATGCTGGGTGATATGTACGAGCGCGGAAGAGGCGTCAAACGTGACAAGTCAACTGCTATTGCCTGGTATCGTCGAGCGGGTAACCAGGGACACGCCGAAGCGGCAGAAAAATTGAGTCGTTTGGGCGGTTAATTCAAACGCCGGGAATCAACTGATTCAGATTGTTCTGGGCCGCTTCACTCCCCTGCGAAGCGGCCTTTTCATACCAAAATATAGCTTTGTCCAGATCCTGCGGTACCCCGATACCCAATTGATACAATCGACCCAGATTGTTCTGTGCAGCTACCCTGCCCTGTAAGGCTGCCTTTTCATACCAGCGCGCTGCCTCTGCCACATCTTTGACAACGCCGCTACCATTCTCATACATGTAACCGAGCGTTTGCTGCGCGTCCGCATCTCCCTGGTTTGCCGCCTTGCGGTACCAGATCGCTGCCTCCGTGGCGTCCTGCGTAACACCATCACCTGCCTCGTACATCAAGGCAAGACGTATCATTGCTGGCACTTCGCCGGCATCTGCTGCGCGACGATACCACCTAGCAGCCTCAAACTTGTCAACGGCTACCTGTTCACCTGTCTCATACATATATCCCAGGGATAA
>CAYGNA010000363.1:0-4565 GCA_964351065.1 uncultured Pseudomonadales bacterium | reverse complement strand
ATCCTGCCACGATGGCGCAATTTTTGCTTGTATGTTTATCGACGGGAGCAAGCGGCATTAAAGGCCCTGCCCTAAAAAAAACTATCCTGGAGCGGGACCTTTTGAGAAAAAAATTATCAATTCAAAGTATCATTTTTGCAGTCGTCACCGCGTTGGTTGCCCCGAGCGCTAGCGCTATTGTGGTTGGTCCATTTGGTGATCTCACGAACTGGGTGAGCAGTGCTACCCGGATTAGTGGATCGGGTGGCAGTTTTGCTGGTGTTGACCCCCTGACAGCCCTGGTTGGCGATGACCTCACGGATGGCGCCATCAATATCAGCACAAGCGACAAGTTCGGCCTGTTTTTTAATACAGGAATCGTGAATAACGCGGGCGCTGATCTTGTTGTCTTCGACAGTCGTTTCTCTGCGGACAGTCTGTTCCTCGAAATAGAGATTGGTGGTGGCGAACTCCTGGTCAGCGCAGGCTCGTTCATTGACACCGGTCTGGACTTTACCCTGAAGAACTGTGGCTGCAGCTTTAGCCTTTTTGGGGCAGCTATCGACCTTTCTGACTGGGGTATTGCTGACGGCGCCACTGTGACGAACATGGCGATTCGTGGCTCAGGTCAGTCGGATATCATGGGTGTCGCTGCACTACCCAGCGTTGCCGTATCAGAACCTGCAACGTTTGCGTTTCTTGGCCTCGGGATTGCGGGTCTGATTGCATCGCGCAGACGCATGCTGAAAGTTCAATAGCTGCTACCCAGGGTATCAGTCAAAGGAAACACCCCGCCTAAACGCGGGGTTTTTTTTGCCCTTAAGCTAGCGTCGCTCCGTCATGCGGAATTGTCATACCGAAGTGATGCTGGCTCGACCCGTTCCCGGTCATCGCGTGACTGTGGAAACAACTTGCCCGGGTTCATGGCGGCGTACCGTGCCGGGCGATGTCGGTGCGTGGAGGCAGAAAAGCACCACAGCAGGTAGAACCAGAACAGGGCCATAACAATCCAGGGAGGCAAACAGGATACCAAAGTAGCTGGACATCAGCTGGCAACGTGGCCTGAATAAGAGTCAATCTGGATGATTGCAATTGCGACGCCTGTTTCAAGTCGCGGGTGAGGTTTCTCCGTTCCGCGGCTACGCCGCTGCAGTCGAAACGACAGCCACGCTGTCGTCTCGACCGTAGGCCCGCAAGGGCCGTAGTGGAGAGACCCGGGTGTAGAGGTTTCTCCGTTCCGCGGCTACGCCGCTGCAGGCGAAACGACAGCAACACTGTCGTCTCGACCGTAGGCCCAGAGGGCCGGAGCGGAGAGATCTCGCTTTTCTACTGGCTGAAGAACACAGCCTTGTTGCCATCCGGGTCGCGAAAGTAAGCGCCATAAAACGTCGGCATACGTTCGCCAGGCTCTCCATCATCACTGCCGCCCATTTCGATTGCTTTCGCATAGAGCTTATCGACGTTTTCCCGTGAGCCAGCGGTGAATGCCAGCATGTTGCCGTTACCCGGGTGCTGGTCGTTTTCGTTGTACGGTACACAGATGCCTAGCATGGGGCCATTGCCCGTGCCCAGCAGGGCAATCCTGCCCATATCCATGATGACCTTGGCGCCGAGCGGTTCGAGCAGCGCGGTCCAGTAGGCTTTGCCTTTTTCCATATCACTAACGCCGATGGTGACGTATCCAAGCATTGCTGTGTTTCCTTTTGTAATGAGTGATTTACTTACGTTCTGTCAGTTGCAGGAGTATGCCGTTGGCTGATTTGGGATGAACAAATACCTGGGGTGAACCCACGCCGATCAGCTGAACGCCTTTGTCCTGCATGTCTTTGATTGTCTGTTCCAGGTTATCTACTTCCATGGACAGCGTGTGCAGGCCCTCGCCCCGTGACGCAACTGCCTTGCCAACGGCTGAGTCGTCGCTCATGGGGGCAACAATTTCCAGGAAGCCACCGTTCTCAAACTGAAAGAATGCCTGCTTGATGCCGAGGGCTTCTGATTCAGCGGTACGCTCCAGTTCCATACCCAGGTTGTCGCGCCAGGTGGCGACGCCCTCGTCAAAGTCCTTGACGCGAATAACTACGTGATCAACACCTTTGATTGTCATCTTTCTTCTCCCTTTGGTTTTAGAGTGAACCGGAATGGTGACGTGTGGGTACCATTGTCCGTAATGCGTTTAGGGGACTCGAGTGGTCGACGGGAATGACCGGTCAAGCCGCCAGTCCCTGCACCCTTGCTGCCTCTTCCCGCAACAGTTCCGGCGTACCCAGAATCTGCCGATTAAAGCCAATTCGCTTGAACCAGTAGTGCAGCCCAACCAGATCAGTAAAGCCCATGCCACCGTGAACCTCGGTTGCGGTTTTGGCTACGAACTTGCCAACTTCGGACAGGTGCGCCTTGGTGTGGCATGCGTTCAATTGTGCTTCTTCGGGGATTTCATCCAGCGCGTGACCGGCGTACCAGACCATCGACCGACAGGGTTCAAGCGCCGCTGCCATCTCGGCACACATATGTTTTACGGCCTGGAATGACCCGATGGGGCGATTGAACTGTTCGCGTGTCTTGGCATAGGCAACAGCCTGGTCCAGCATGTTCTGGGCTGCGCCCAGCGTATCTGCTGCCATCATGACGCGGCCGACATCAAGTGCACGTTGGAATACAGTAGCATCGTCGGTGACCATGGTGGCTGTTGCACCCTTGTAGACCAGTTGGCAGGTTGTCTGGGTCTTGTCGACCTGGTTGATTGGCGTGATTTCAATCTGCTCTTTCTCTACCAGGTAAAGGTGGCGTGCTTTGGTCGCGATGAGATAAACATCAGCATTGGTATCCAGGGCAAAGATGGACTTGCCGGTTATTTTGCCTTCGGCAACGGTAACGCCGGCGTCGGCGCGCGCACCGATAGCCTCTGAAAAGGCTATACCCACGCGGTCCTGACCGGTTGCGATTCGGCCAAGCAGTTCATCCTGGCCCCCGGCCGCATTGAGAGCCACCGCTGCGAGTACACCGCTTGCCAAAAACGGTGAAGGCGCAACCGAGTAGCCAAGACACTCGGCAACCACAGCTGCATCCAGGCTACCCAGGCCAACGCCGCCTTTTTCTTCCGGAATCAGCAATCCCGGAATGCCGAGGTCAGCAAGACCCTGCCAGATAATCTTGTCGTCATTTTCGCCAGCAGCAATTTTCCTGACGGTATCGAGTGGTACATTGTCTGACAGAAAGCGCCGGACACTGTCCTGCAGCAGGGTTTGTTCTTCTGATAATCCAAATTCCATGGTGCGCCTCCTACAGCTTGCCAGCGTCGAACTTGGGCTCTTTGGGCATGCCCAGGCCACGTTCGCTGATGATGTTTTTCTGGATCTGTGACGTGCCGCCACCGATGATCAGACCAAGGAAATACATGTAGTGGCGCTGCCACATACCATGGTCTCGCAAATAGGGTCCGTCGCCAAAAGACAGGCCAATTTCACCCATGACATCGATGGCGGTGCCTTCCAGTTCATGACGGAGTTCTGTGCCCTGGAGTTTTGTGATCATGCGCGCAAGCCCGGCATCCTGGCCCTGGTTCAGGCGTGATGACAGAACCCGCATGTCGTTATAGCGCATTGCCATCACTCGGCCTTGCAACTTCATCAGCCGATCCCGCCAGGCGGGATTGTCGATAACGCGAGTCCCGTCGATGGTTTCCGATTTCATCAGTTCAGTCAGTGCGTTAAACCGCTGCAGCGTGGCGTTGGGATCAGCTAGGGAGTCGCGCTCGAAGCCGAGGATTGAATTGGCGACGAGCCAGCCCTGGCCGCGTTTGCCGACAATCTGGTCTTTGGGTACCCGAACGTCAGTGAAAAAGACCTCGTTGAAATTGGCGTTGCCGGTCATATCAACAAGCGGGCGTATTTCGATACCCGGTGTATCCATCCGCAGCAGCAGGAAAGAGATGCCCTGATGCTTGGGTGCTTCTGGCTCGGTACGCACCAGGCAGAACATCCAGTGGGCGAGATGGGCAGTACTGGTCCAGATCTTCTGGCCGTTGATGACCCATTCGTCACCATCCAGCACGGCGCTGGTGCGCAGGCTTGCAAGGTCGCTGCCGGCGCCGGGCTCAGAGTAGCCCTGGCACCAGACAATATCGCCATCCAGGGTGGGTTTGATGAACTGCTGCTTTTGCTCTTCTGTACCCATCTCCAGCAGGGTCGGAACGAGCATGCCGATGCCCTGGCCGCCCATGCCACCCTGCATCTGGGCGGCCGCAAATTCTTCGCCGATAATGCGTGCTTTCAGAATGTCGGGTTCGGCACCAAAGCCACCGTATTCTTTGGGGATCGTGCGGGCGGTGTAGCCATTTTCAATGAGCGTCTTTTGCCAGGTTTTGGCGTCAGTGCCGCCACTGCTGGGTGTCTTGTCTCGATAGTCGCTGATGAAAGCGCGAACCTCGTCGCGGAACGCCTCGTACTCTGGGCCAAAAGAAAGGTCCATGATTCCCTCTGTGCTGGTTCTTTTTAGGACTCTGGAATATATATGCCGGCACGTCCCGGGTGCAAGCGGGGGGATCTCTCCGCTACGGGCCTGCGGGCCGTCGGTCGAGATGACGGGAG
>CAYGNA010000362.1:0-4575 GCA_964351065.1 uncultured Pseudomonadales bacterium | reverse complement strand
GTAGAAAAAGAGACCAGATGGATAGACAAAATGGAACACTGTGGCCGCAATCGAAAGCCCTAACAACATCTTTTCCAGCCGAGGCAGACGCCTGCCCGCCGCAGCCAGCATAAAAGTCACGAGGAAAAAGATTGTCCAGGATGCAGCCGTATGGATTACACCCAGCCACAATTCAAGCGAGATGGGAACAAAGTCCAGAAACAGGTAAAGCGTCACAATTGCCCAACCGCCGGCCGCGCCAGCAAACAACAGGTAAACGCCGTCTCGCCGTCGAAAGTTCCAGAGCAGCAGCGCAAACCCGCCAACGGTCACGCTGAGCAGGAACATCCACTGGCTGATTTCGATTTGCCAGAAATAGCGGGTCCGATACTTCGATTGCAGCAAGTCACGAGGTCCCACCAGGGGAGCCGCCAGCATTGATCCGTGGGGTCCACTAACCAACCGAATGTAGACAAATTCAGCGTCTCTCCCCGCCGGCAGGTCAACAAGCGTTGGACGATTCCAACCTATGGGTGGTGGATCTGCCCCCTGCCATTGACCACCAACCCGTAGATCATCCAAAAATATTTCCAAAGAGACATTGTGCCTACCAATGTACACGGCACGAGAATCGCCTGAAGGGTGCAATCGAAAGCGAAACCAGATGGCCCCCGGATTTTTGATGTGCCCAGCTCCACGCGGGGCATAAGGTAGATCGACAGGCTGCCAGCCCACCGTCATGGGCGGATTGGGATCAGTACTGGCCAGGTATTCTGCCGCAGTAATCTCCTGGATTTGCCCGTTGGCCCCCAGGGACATGCAGACCAGAAGCAAAAAGAGTGTATGGGCAAAACGCATGGCACAAGTTTACCAGTATTTACAGACTCGCAATTGCAATTGGGACGACAAGCGCTTTTACTTGTCCCATGAATATCGGAAAGACACTGCTGGTTGAGGACCACCCCGCAGCGGCGGAATGGCTATCCGCCTGCTTGAGGGAAGTATTCCCCGGCAGCGAACTGGTGCACGCACCCGACGTCACGAGCGCCAAACGCGAGATCGCCGCCACCACATTTGACCTTGCCCTCGTGGACATTGGCCTCCCTGACGGATCTGGCCTTGACGTGATTAACGCGATTACGGCGCGACAGGGAGAGACCTACATTATTGTCTCCACAATCTATGACGACGATGCCACTCTGTTCAAAGCGTTAAAAAACGGCGCCCGCGGTTACATTCTGAAAGATCGGGATCGCGACAAGATTGTCAGTTATCTGAAAGGCATTACCGCAGGTGAAGTTGCGCTCTCGGCTCCCATGGCTGAAAAGATGGTGATGCACTTCAACGCCAAAGGCCCTACCCTGCCCGGGCCACCGCTGGCGCCTCGTGAAGAACAGGTACTGGCATCCATCGCCAGGGGCCAGAGCGTGGCTGAAACAGCCAGTGCGCTTGGTGTCTCAACCAACACGGCCAAGAGTTATGTCAAGTCGATCTACTCAAAACTTGGCATCTCAAGTCGTGCCGAAGCCACGGCTCACGCGATCAGGCGCAGCTTGGTAGACCTGGACAACTAAGCCCGGGACCCAAAGCCGGCATCTGTCTAAACCCCTGATTCAGCCACCAGAAATTGACAGGGCTGCACGGGGGCGGCCACGCTTCAGCGAGATGGTACTGTGGGTGCTGCCTACCTCTGCATCAACGATATGTGTCTGGTCGTCGTACAGGTCCATCAACAGGCTGCTCTCGAACTCAAACGAACCGAAATCAATAGCACCAGGGGAGTCAAGCTGGACTTCTTCGAAGACAAACAGGTAAGGACCATCAAGCTCGGCACCCAACAACACCCGGGTAAGTGGTTTGCTACCCCGATAAATCACAAAGCGCTGCTGCACACTCATGGCAAACCGGGCCTGGGCCTTGAGATTGGTAATATCAACCGGGTTTGCGCTTTGACCCCGGAGCCATTCGGCCGCATCGTGTTCGTGAACGCGATGCTCCAGCATCAGCAGGCCACCATCACTATCCAGCGTAACCCGCGTCCATGCAAAGTGCTGGCGATGGGCGCGGGCGTCCATGCACAGCACCAGCAGAACAAGCGCAAATAGCCTCACGGGGTACTCGTCAGCGGAACGTCTTCACTCTCCACAGTTTGCTTGTCATCACTTTTTAACTCTTCAAGCATATCTTTCATCAAGTTGCGCCGCTTGGTGTCACTCTTGTAAAGCTCAAGCCTTGATGCCTGGATCTTTGGTGGAAAGCGGTTGTTGCTGTAGTCTGCGTCAGCCGTTTGATGGGCGTCGTCCAGGCTGATGGCAGCAATCGCTTTGCTTTCAATAAACAGCCGCGTGACTTCAGTCGTATCGCGACGCCAGATTTCAGCAGGGATCATGCGTTCACGGCTACTGCCGTCTGCATACTCAATCGTCAGCGGCAGCGGCGATACCAGTCCGCCGATGTTGGTAAAATCGACAAAATACAAATAGTGGTCTTCCTCAATCGCGCGCGCCAGCACAGAACGCTCCCAGTCCTCGAGCTTATCGATAAACTTTTTGTAGGTATTCCGATCCTTGTTGCTGACCGCAAAAGCGTCATTCTCATTGTAGAAGTCCTTCAACTCCGGCACACGATCAATTTTCAGCGAGATGTCATCGGCACGATTACGCGCTTCGCCAATCGGTGCAGGATAGTCACGCTGCCAATCCTCGCGCAGTTTTGGATTATCAATATCCGGGTCTTTGCTCAGCACTTTGTATTCCCGCATGCCGGTAAGTGCGATATCCACATGATCAGTGGTGTAGAACCAACCGCGCCAGAACCAGTCGAGATCCACCGCTGACGCATCTTCCATGGTGCGAAAAAAGTCAGCGGGCGTAGGCCGTTTAAACTGCCAGCGCCGCGAATATTCCTTGAAAGCAAAGTCGAACAACTCTCGCCCCATGACCGTTTCACGCAGCACGATCAGCGCTGCTGTCGGTTTGGAGTAGGCGTTTGGGCCAAACTGAAGGATCGATTCAGAGTTTGTCATGATGGGCACCTGATTGGCGCTCGTCATGTACTCGGTGATGTAGTCAAGTACGTTTGCATATTTGCCGCCATAAGCCGGGTAGTTTTCTTCCCACTCCAGTTCGGCGACGTATTCGAGGAAAGAATTGATCCCTTCATCCATCCAGGTCCATTGCCGTTCATCAGAGTTAACAACCATCGGAAAATAGATGTGACCAATTTCATGGATGATCACACCAATCAGGCCATACTTGGTTCGACGGGAATAGGTCGGACCGGCGTCCGGCTTGCTCGACTCACCCTCGTCGTTTTTGGCATCCGCTGGCTCGGGACGGTACCCGTTAAACGTGATCATGGGGTATTCCATGCCGCCACGCTCCCAGGCATTAACTGACTGTGCCGTTGGGTACGGGTAATCAAACGCAAATCTTGAATAGACATCCATGGTATGAGCAACTGCATGGGTCGAATAATGTGACCATACCGGTTGCGCCTCGTTAGGGTAGAACGACATGGCGAGAACTTTTTCGTGCTCGGCACCTGGTTGCTCGTGAACCATGACATCCCAGATGTACTTGCGTGATGACGCCCAGGCAAAGTCGCGGACATTCTCAGCCTTGAAGTGCCACGTGGCTGTCGCCGTTGTGCCCTCCTTTTCGTTGGCAAGCGCCTCAATTGGCGTTACAACAAAAGTCGGCTCAGTCGCGTTCGCCTGGGACAGTCGACGGCGCTGCTCGTCAGTCAACACTTCACGTGGGTTCTGCAAGGCACCCGTTGCCGAAACAATGTGATCGGCCGGTACCGTAAGGCGCACGTCATAGTCACCAAACTCCAGCGTAAACTCACCACGCCCAATAAACTGTTTGTGCTGCCAGCCTGTGTAATCGGTGTAGGCGGCAAGCCGCGGGAACCATTGCGCCAGGAAATACTGGTACGTATCTGACTTCGGAAAGTGCTCATACCCGCCGCGCGCACCTACCGCAACTTCTTCGACAATATTGAATGCCCAACCAACATTGAAGGTTGTCTGATCGCCGGGCCCTAATGGTTTTGGCAAATCAATTCGCATCATGGTGCCATTTATCACATGGGGTAACTCGTTACCGCGCGCGTCGCTGACCTCGGTAATGCTGTAACCATAGTCAACATCTGCAAAAGATTGCGCTTTGCGCAAGGTCGAAAAGGAAACCTGATCCCTGGAAGCGGTGTCCGTCAAACGATCAATTGAGTTTTCTGCAAACCGGTTCTGGTCCAGCTGTACCCATAGGTAACTCAACGTATCGGGTGAGTTGTTCTTGTACCTGATAGTTTCCCGTGCCGTAACGCGCCGATTTTCTTCATCAAGCGTCGCCTGGATATCGTAATCCACCTCCTGTTGCCAGTACTGCGGTCCTGGTGCTCCGGACGCGATTCGATACACGTTTGGTGTCGGCAACTCGGTGCCGAGTTGATTGAACGCCCTCGCTCCGCTCCCGTTGCTTTCAGCCTGAGCCGTACTCCAATAGACGACAGCGACTAACAAAAACGGCAAAACTACTTTCAGAAAATGATCTATCACAAAAATTCCTGAGCCTTACTGACGAGATTTTGAGT
>CAYGNA010000361.1:0-4575 GCA_964351065.1 uncultured Pseudomonadales bacterium | reverse complement strand
GAGACGCAGGCTTTACTCGATGCATCAAACAATAACTAAGAGGGAACTCAAATGGCTTCACCAGGTTTACGAATTTTTGCAGCGGTGCCCGCATTCCCCATGCTTGGCAATGCAATAGGATTCCTGTTTGCACCAGAGCAGGCGGCCGCCAGTCTGGGGATGCCGCTGCTTGATGGTATCGCCAGGAGTACCCAGATTGGCGATTTTGGCGCCTTCTTTCTTGGCGTCACGGTTTTTATTCTACTGGGTGCCTATCGATCGATGAGTCACTGGATTTACGCTGGAGCGATTATTCTGGGGCTGGCCGCAGTGATCCGTACGTTTGCGTGGATGATGCACGGCGCTGATCTCGCGATAATGTTTATCGTTGTTGAAGTCGTGCTCGCTGCCTGGCTGGTGGCCGCGGGCGTACTTATGGACCGGCAGGCGAAATCCGCGTGAGAGTCTGGCTTGCTGCCCTCTTGCTGGGTTGGTGCGGTGCTGGTATTGCCGAGGTCAAAGGGCAGCGCCCCAACATTGTAGTGCTGTTGGTTGATGATGCAGCCTACATGGATTTTGGTGGTTACGGTGGTGAGGCCAAAACCCCCGCGATTGATGCGCTGGGTGATGCCGGCGTTCGCTTCTCCAATTACCACACCTCACCTTTGTGTGCTCCGTCTCGTGCCATGCTGCTCACCGGTCTGGACAATCATCGCGCGGGAGTCGCAACGATACCCGAGGTGCTGACGCCAGAGCAGGAAGGACAGGCGGGGTATGAGCTGACGTTTGCAACGGACGTGCTCACCATCGCGGACAAACTGCGACAAACAGGTTATCGCACGCTCATGACAGGCAAGTGGCACCTTGGCGATGACTATGACTCGCTGCCCGTATCGCATGGGTTTGACCGATCGTTTGCACTGGCGGCATCGGGTGCTGACAACTTCGAAAAAAAGTCCTACATGCCTTATTACAAAACCGCGCCCTGGTTCGAGGATGGTGTGCCAGCCGATCTGCCGGCTGACTTTTATTCCTCGAAGTTTATCGTTGACCGCATGATTGATTACATTGAAGGCTCCACGAGCGATTCCCCTTTTTTTGCCTACATGGCGTTTCAGGCGATCCACATTCCGCTGCAGGCGCCGCGAGAGTTTATTGAGCGGTATGAAGGTGTTTACGACAATGGCTGGGACTCACTTCGACAAACCCGTTGGGAGCAGGCACGAGCGCTTGGCCTGATTGACAAAAACGCGCCTTTGCCGGGGCCACATTCGGCGCTGGATGCCTGGGATGATCTGTCAGCAGAGCACAAGGCCTTCTATGCCAGGAGCATGGAAGTGAACGCGGCGATGCTTGAAGCCATGGATTTTCATGTTGAAAGGTTTGTTGAATTCCTGCGTGCTACCGGGCAGTTTGACAATACGGTTTTTGTGGTGACGTCGGATAACGGCCCGGAGTTTAATGAACCCACAACCCAACCTGCCATGCGACTCTGGATGGCACTCAACGGTTATAATCGCAATCTGGAAACGCTCGGTGAAAAGGGCAGCATCGCCCACATTGGACCCGAGTGGGCTTACGCGGCGGCGTCTCCTGGACGCCTCTTCAAGTTTTACCCGTCAGAAGGCGGCTTGCGGGTGCCGCTGATTGTATCGGGTCCAGGTGTTCCGGCAAGGCCGGGATTTGTCGATGCTTTCACAGTGGTGACCGACATCACGCCGACGCTGCTTGAACTCGCCGATGTCCCCGTGGCGCTGCAGGAGAAGGGCAAGTCAATGGATGGCAGAAGCCTCGTGCCATTGCTGACAGGTATAGCAGACTCTTTGTACGATGACGAGACAGCGGTCACGATCGAGGTCTCAGGTAACGTGGCTGTGTTCATGGGGCGGTACAAACTGCTCAAGGTCACGCCACCCTATGGTGAGGATACCTGGCAACTTTTCGATATTGAATCAGATCCTGGGGAAACCAGGGACCTGGCAACTGATCAATCTCAGATCTTCTCGAAGATGATGCTGGAGTATGAAGCCTATGCTGAGCGCGTGGGGGTCATATCACCGGGTGAAGGTTTTAATCCGCTGCAGCGTGTCGCGCAAAATTCGGTGCAGAAGCAATTGTCGTATTATGGTCACTACTACGCACTGGCCTTGCTATTGTTGATCGTGTTGCTGATAGGTGGCGCGCGGCTGCTATACGGCCTGGTTCGCCCGAAGGGTTAGGAGAATCCAATGGCAACAACAGTCCCTGCAAACCTTTCTGCTGCCATCCAGCAAGGTCCCCTGTGGTTACAGGCCTGGGTCGGTCTGCTGGTCCGACGGAGCTTGTTTGGCATCTCAACAGCATTCGGCCTTTATGTTCACTTTTACCTGCTGGTAGCAGGTATTTCCCTTGTCATCGACCTGATCGACGTGGTCCGGTACCTGGTTGATCCGGGCTAATCATTTGCAAGGGCTGTGCAATCCTGTTTGGATACACATTCAGAGCATTCCCAAAGGAAAATAGATGCGACTTGCCGTTTTGTCACGCAGTCAAAAAATTTATAGCACCAGGCGCCTTGTTGAAGCCGCACTCAATCGTGGCCACGATGTTAAGGTTCTCGATACGCTGAAGTTTGCGATTGATCTGGAGGAAGACGCACCAGATCTCTTCTACCGCCAGAAACATATCGATGAGTTTGATGCCGTGCTGCCGCGAATAGGTGCGTCGATCACCTACTTTGGCACGGCAGTGGTTCGCCAGTTCCAGGAGATGGACGTGTTCTGTGCCAATACGGCGCACGGTATTCTCAATTCGCGCGACAAGTTGCGTAGCCTGCAAATATTGAGTCGACACAACATTGGTATCCCCAAGACGACGTTTGTCCGCGACAAGCGTGATGTGTTGCCGGCTATTGAACGGGTAGGTGGGGCGCCGGTTGTGATCAAGCTGATTGAGGGCACCCAGGGTATTGGCGTACTGCTGGCAGAATCGGTGCAGGCTGCGGAGGCTATTATCGAGCTACTGCAGAGCCAGAAGCAGAACGTGCTCATCCAAAAGTTTGTTGCCGAAAGCAAAGGCAGGGACATCCGAGCATTTGTGGTAGGTGACCAGGTGGTTGCGTCTATGCGCCGGGTTGCGCAGGGCCAGGAATTTCGCAGCAATGTGCATCGCGGTGGCGCCGCTGAGCCGGTTGAGCTCGACGAGGCATTCCGTGAAACAGCAGTGCGGTGTACCCAGATTATGGGTCTGCGCGTAGCGGGTGTGGATATGCTGGAGGGCAAAGATGGCCCGCAGGTGATGGAGGTGAATTCTTCACCCGGTCTTGAAGGTATCGAAACCTGTACCGGTCTGGATGTTGCGGGTGCTGTCATTGAATACATCGCGGCCCAGGTTGACTTTCCGGAAATCGATGTGCGCCAGCGACTTACCGTTAGCAAGGGGTATGGTGTTAGCGAAATTTATATGCCGGAAGGCTCTGCCTTTGTTGGCAAGACCATCGAAGAAACGCAACTCTACGAGAAAGATATCAATGTGCTGACGCTGTATCGCGGCAGTAAAATCATACCGAATCCAAAAGAGTCCCGGGTACTGGAAGCTGGTGATAAGCTTCTGTGTTTCGGCAAGCTGGAGTCCATGCGAGGCATGATCCCAGCCAAAACGAGACGCCGGCGTTCACCCCAGATCAGCGAACTTGACGGTGACAGGGCAGAGAGCTAAACCGACGGTTTGCGCGAGCGCAGTATTGATATCAGATAGGTGATGTCGCCTCGTGCAAACAGCAGGTACAGGGTTGTCTGGATCAAAACGCCTGATGCAATAGAGAGCGCAAGAGAGAGCGCAAGGGTTGCAGGTGGCGCGAGTCCGCTGGTGATGTGTTGGGTGACGTAGACCACGCTCCCCATCGCCAGTGAAATAGCCATGATTGGAAGAAAAGCGGACAGGTATTCGCCAGGTCCGCAATCAATCAGGCGCTTCAGCACCAGTCGGTAGAATGGATAGAAGTAGATAAGCTGCAGAACGATCAGTCCGGTCGCGACCCCGTTAATGCCGCCCTGCAGGGCGGCGATCCAGACGACAGGCACCTGGGTTGCGATGACACCAAGATTCCAGAAAAAGCTCATCCTTACCCTGCCCGTTGCCAGCATCAGGCTCCCACTCGGGTTCCCCAGTGAACGAAACAGCATTACCACGGCTAATAGCTGCACTACAGGCACGGCGGGCAACCACGCGGGGCCGAACAACAACGGTACGAGTAGCCCGGCAATAGCGGCAAGACCCGCGAGCACCGGGAAGTTGATCAGTGAGAGCAGATTGACCAGTCGCAGGTAACCCGCACGAAGTTGTGCCTGGTCCTGCTGCAAACGGGCAAAAACCGGGAAAGCAACGCGTGTGATGACCGGGTTGATGCGTGAGACGGGCATCACCACCAGATAGTAGGCAAGGTTGTAGAACCCGAGCGCCTGTGCCCCCAGCAGGGCGCCGATCAGGATCTGCGGCAGCATGGAGCCGGACTCGCGCAGCGGCACCAGCAGCGCCGCCATGCCGGCCGGCGCACCCAGCTGCGCCAGCAGCCACGGCAAGGTGGTCTTGGCGCTGGCCAGGCTGTCGCCCAGCGTG
>CAYGNA010000360.1:0-4591 GCA_964351065.1 uncultured Pseudomonadales bacterium | reverse complement strand
GTTACAGGTCATTATTCGTGTGGCCGGCATGGACGCCCGGCGGATAGCCCAGGACGGTTGAACCAGTGCCACTAATCAGGTGTTGCCTCCCGGGTTAGCTTGCGATAACTCGCGGCGCGTGCGCGACCCGGCCCCGGGCCCTCTTTGCCCCAGCCGTAAAAGTCATCAGCGCCGAGAAAACGCGCGAAGCGTGCGCTGTGGCGCCTTAGCATCTCCTCTGGCACCGCAGTCTGGTAATTTTCCTGCGTCTTGAAGGCTCGATGGCAGAAATAGTTGGTGATGGTCATTCGCAGCCCATCAATCGTGCGCGGATAGGCACCGTGCCAGGTGTTGGCCAGCCAGAAGATGAGTGAGCCTGCCGATGCTTCCACAGGTACAGCATGCTCGACCCCTTCTCCTTTCAAAGGCTGGCGCCCCATGCGGTGCGAACCCGGCACCATGGCAATCGCGCCCCCTGCTTCGGAGTAATCCGAGAGGCAATAGGCACCATTACAGATGGTGTTGTACGCTGTTGAAAGTCGGCCTTCTGGCGTAGCCGGGGCATCGCTATGCAGGCCAAGCCCTGGCCCGTAAGTACCACCTTTCCACTTAAGGATTGAACTCATGCTGGAAAGCTGCCCCTGTCCGCGCATGGCGTAGTCAACCAGCGCGCCCAACGTCTCGTTTTCCAGCCACTCCTCAAACACCTCGTCCTCGAACAGCAGGTAAAAGTCGTAGACCGAGTTCGGTACACCGCCGGCGGGAACGTCCAGCGCGGGGTTAGATTGGGGTGAGAAGGAAACGCCGTGGCGTGCCTCCGCGATGCGCAAGACTGCGCGCTTGATTCGCGAGAGGAACGCGGGCGGCGCAACCTTCTCAGGGGGAACGATCGTAAAACCAACCGCTTCGAGTTCAGCAACATGCATCTCGAGCCCAAGGTCGACAAGGGGCTTGTAATAGTCGCCCTTCCACTCCGGCCTCTTCAATACATTGTCCTGTGCATCGAAGTCGGTTGTCTTCACTGTCTTGTTCACGCTCAAGTTGCTCCTTCACTACTCTGACCCTGTCTGCTCAGGGGTCAAGGTTCCGAACGCTGAATGCTCTTCAGCACCAGCCTGTTAGGGCTACTCTGGCAACGTCCAGGTAAACTCGGCACCGATAGTACGCGGCTTGCCAAACCGGATACCCGCCTCGTTGTCTTCGAATTTAATGACCTCGTTGGTCAGGTTTTTGACGAACAGCGAGAACCGCCATTCGCGATCCGGCGTGTGCGCCGTGAGGCGCAGATTAAACTGGTGGTAACCTGGCGTTGTGATTTCGTTTGTCACGTTAGCGTAAGAGAAGGGCACCCTGAAGTAGTCAGCGTGCACTACACCATCCATGTTCCAGGGTAATCGCACCTGATATGCCGCATTGATGTTAAGGCTGTATTCAGGTGAATTAGGCAACCGATTACCAGGCAAGACGGGAATGGGCACTCCAGCGTTGGAGAAAGCGCCAGCCGTGTTCGGAGGTACGATATCCATTTCAGCCTCGGGTGTGTAATCACCACCCAGGCTAAGGGTCAGGGTGTCGGTCGCAGCAAAGACTACGTCAAACTCAAGCCCCATGGTGTGCGCTGCGCCAGCACTCAGTGTATAGCGGAGTTCTCCGCCCCCACCGGTGGTCGAACGAATGTTGCGATCAACAATACCCAGGTAGGTGTCTTTCCAGTCACTGTAGAACGCGGCACCAATCAGTGTCATGCGGTCGTCAAACAACTGTGTCTTCAGACCAAACTCATAACTGATAATTTCATCGCCTTCCTGACGTATCAGCGGGTTGGTATTGGCTAGATGCAGTTCCGCATCAGTTCGGTCAACGACGCCGTCGCCATTCTCATCAGCCCCGGGATCTACTGCAACACTGACGAGGAGATCCGGCGGCCCGTCATCCAGGTCTGCCTGCAAATCGATGTTATGGGTCAACAATCCCTGATTAAAAAAGCCAGGGCGAAAACCCTGGGCGACAGTGGCATACACCAGTGTGCCGTCAACCGGTCGCCAGGAAAGAGTGAGTTTGGGGGATATCAAATTGTCTGAGGTCTCGCTTTGATCCAGTACCGCTTCCGTCGTGCCCAGACGCTTGGTGGTCTTGGAGCCGCGCAAACCAAGGGTAGCGTCCCATTGGTCGGTGATCTGGTAGGTGAGTTCGCCGTAAACCGCCAGTTCATCCAGGTCAATCTGATTCTCGACCGCGCCAGTCGGCGCGAAAATACCATTCAGGACCGAGCGGACCGTGGCATCAAATGCCGGCCGGATCGGGAAGTCAAAACCCGGCAGTGGCGAGTTGGTGCCGGTGAGGCCAAAGCCCTGTTTGGCATATAAACCGGCTACCCATTGCCAGCGACTGTCTTCATTGGTGGATAGCGCGCGTATTTCCAGCACGCCACGTTCCTCCGCCCGGCGGAAGGCGCGTGAACCACCAACACTGGTGACCACCGCGTCAATAGGGTAGGCATGCTGCGCCGGCGGTGTGAAGAAGGCACAGGCGAACATGGATGCCGGTGGAATGGCTGGCTGTATCAAACCCTGCGACGCGGCCACGCAGTTACCGGCGCGCTGGACACCCTCCGCGAAGCGTGGCGAAGTCTGTTCAGCGTGATTGGTGTTTCGTTTGAAGTAAGAAAGGGAAGTCGTTACTGCGATATTGCGGAGATCCATCTCGAAGCTGATGTTGGCCTGCTCGGAGCGATCCCCACCGCCATTGATAAAAGCCGGGTCGGTAAACAGGCCAGACCCGTAGGCGTAGTGGGCAAGGCCGGGGCCACCGTGCTTGCTGTTCTGGTAATTGTAGGTGGCTTCGACGTTCAGCCAGTCGGTTGCAAACCAGTTAATCTTGATACGGCCGCCGTCCTCTTCCACCCAGTTGACGTCCTTCTCATTGCGTGGTGGCTCTATGTCGAAAAAGCCGGCCTGATCGCGTCGAAATGCCCCTATGCGAACACCCAGCACGTCCTTGATCAGGGGAATGTTGACTATGGCGCTCAGATTGCTACTGGGGTCTTCACTCTCTGAATTCTGTTCCAATGTGCCGTTAACAACGATATCCCATGTATTGGGATCAGCGTCGTTGGTGATATAACGAATAGCTCCCCCCATTGCGCCCTCACCATACAGAGTGCCCTGTGGCCCTTTGAGCGCCTCGACCCGTGCCAGGTCGAGGCTCATGCCACCAATCTGGCTGATTCCCCCAGCCGCGGTGTCGGTAACCGGGATATTGTCGACGTACATACCTACGGTCGAGCCGCCACCCGCTGGCGCTGTCAATCCACGAATCGTCACTGTGTTGTAACTCTGGGAGTTGCTCCGATAAGACACCGAAGGGAGGGATGTGTACAAATCCTGCAGGTCGAAAATGCCCTTGTTCTGCAGGTCATCTTCAGTCAACGCAGAGATGGAAATTGGTGTGTCAATTAGTTTGGTGTCTCGGTAGGTTGCAGAGACGATGACTTCTTCAAGACTGCCCGCTGCGCTTCTCACGTCATCGGAGGCAGCATTTACGTTGCCTGTAAACGCAAACAAGACAGTGAGCAGCAGCACTCGCAATCGTGTGTTCATGATGATCCCTCTATAGTCAATTTTTAGTTTTTGGGAAACCGACAGCGCGCAGGTTGTTCAGGGCGAACTGCTTTGTCCTGACCAGAATTTGCACTATGTATGCCAACTCCCACAAACGGCGGCGCGCCAGATAAGTTGCGGGTTTATGGAATCAGCAGGTGTCGTGAAACCAGTAAATGCCACGAAATATCGTGGATCGATGAAAATTCGTATCGACGGCTATCTCGAGTCGAGGTCAACCCAGGCACCGGTCCGCGATGACTCGTAAATGGCCATAATCAGCTTTATGGTCTGGATGTTGTCATGACCGCTGGTCATCGGTTCCTGTCCAGTACGACAGCACTCTGCGAAGTGCAGGATCTCGTTGACGTAAGGGTTCTTTGAAGGCAGGTTCACGTCCACGGTAGACACAGGCTCAAAGCGCGGGCGCCAGCTTCTGCTACCGGGGTCGCGCAACATGGCATTGGCCACCATGGCCGTGCCAATCTGCGCCGGACCTTGCCCAGGCGCCGCGGGCGGCGTCGACAGGAGTGTACCTTCGCTGCCAAAGATTGCGCATGACATGGCGTCAGGGACAAGAAACCTGCTCTGGCTGCTGAAGACAGCGCCAATAGCGCCACTCTCAAACTCTACGGTTGCCGCGATCAGGTCCTCCGCGCCATTGACCATTTTCCGCTGAACGGAGCGGCAAACCGCAACCACCCGCCTGACGTTACCCAGAAAAAATCGCAGGAGGTCAACATGGTGAATACTGTGCGTCATGAGGATGCCGCCGCCAGCCCGCCGCCCGTCATTTGCCCAGTGCCCCCGGGGATTCGACGTACCTGCCCCAAAACTGACATGGGCGCGCACGGCCTGTATCTCACCCAGACCACCACGATCAATCAGATGCTTAATGGCCATGGCAGTGCGGGAGAAGCGCAGATTCTGGGCAATCATCAGCGTAACCTCGGCCGCATCAGCCGCTTCAATCATCGACTGGCAACCTCACAGGGTAGGCGCCATCGCGGTCT